>CAZKGF010000133.1:0-6135 GCA_964552115.1 uncultured Halobacteriales archaeon | reverse complement strand
TGAGGCAGCGTGGGTGCCACCCTGTAAATAGCTGGGCTGAGTTCAGATATGCAGGGTGGGGGGCACCTTGAATGGACGGAGCACTCGACCGAACTGGAGAGGAGATTAGAGATGTAAGATTCGCCCGAGCGAAGCGAGTCATCGGCCGCCAGGCTGTTCGAGTAGCAGGTTCGCTCAGCCACACATTGAAATGGGACGTGCCTTTGGCTCGACGATTGAGTATGTGCGGATGTTCGATGTTTTCCTCATCTTGTGATGCGTCAGCCCCTGACGACGTGACGAAGTGTCACGCGCAACTCCCAGTCTGTCTCGGGAAGCAAAAGCAGTGCCGAAGCGAGGTTGATTTACGAAAGCATCAAACTCTCTCGTCTCCAGGATTGGCTCCAGAAGTGCAAAGAACGCGTGCTCGATGAGGTCCTGCCAGGTCGGCGTCTCCAGCGTGTCTCCGACGCGCAGCCGAGACATCGACCGAAGCAAGGCGAGAATGTTGATCGCGAACACCCGCAGGATCCCGACATTGACAAGGCCGGTCGGATGAGTCGTCCATGGGGTCCTGCGGGCATCCTCGTTCCAGATCGCGTCCGCCGTCCAGTGGCCTTCGTTCTCGCATCGCCAGTGGAGCCGGGCCAGTCGGTAGGTCTGTTTGCCGGTGAGCTAACACGCCGGTTTCGAGCTCAAAAAATACCGGTTTCCGACCGTCGTCTCTCCATTGTTGTCCACCGTGATCCGCTCGACTCGAATCAGTTGAGTTGCGCCTGCCCAGCCGTAGCGACCATCGTCGAGAGGCGCTCGCCAGACGGTGTGGGTGACTGTCTGGCCGTTCGTCTCCTCACAGTGGCGAAAATTCGCCTCTCGGTCAGTGCGGTCGGCGAGCCGGGCGACGGCCTCGTTGTGGACAGCTCCTTGAGGGATCTTGAGGGCAAAGAAGCAGTCGGCGCCACGAGAGTGAATCTCAGCGGCCGCCTGTTTGGTTGCACGGCCGGCATCGACCGTCACTCGCTCGACCATCTTGGTCTATCCGTACACTCTGAACATCGAGCGTAAGGTCTGAACAGTTTCCCCTTCGTCGTTTGTTTCGCCGGCAATCGATCGTTGGTCGATGACCACTGCCGCCTGATTGGCGATCAGTGTGGTGCGACGTACTCGCACCAGCCAATCGATACCCTCGTCTCAATTCCGAATCTGGACCTCCGGAAGCCGCGTCACCATCACTTGCGTAACTGCTCGACCGTCAAATCTTCGTTGTCGAGAGTCGTCCCCCCCTCCGGCGAGGTCTCGAAAACGCTGCTCCGGGATGGCGGCCAGATGCTTGCCGTCGATCGCGACGGTGCTTTTGGACAGCTGCCTCGGCCGAAGCTTCTCTCGGTCCATCCACTCGGGTTTCACACAGCAGTGCAGGCATTTGACGAGCTGGGTCGGCTCGAGGCGCCGAATCAAAAGCCCGAACCCGTTGTCCGATGAGCGAACCTGGTTCGAGTAGCATACGAGATGCCAAAAAGTTGCCCGTCTGGAGGCTGTTCGATACGATTGAGAGCCAATTGGGTGGGAGCCGAGCCAGCTCTCGAATGAACATTTATCGAGGTTTGTTTTATCTATGTCGACGAAAGAGGCGATGTCTTGTTCCTGTCGCCTCCGTCACCCTGTGCACGGCTCATCAACCGATTCCGCCAACGTGATCCCGCGATGGATCTGGAGAAACGCCTAGAATCGATTTTCGACGAGATCGACGACTACCACCCGAACCCAGACCTGGAGACGCTCCGGGAGGCCTTCGAGTATGCGTGTGAACGCCACGAAGGTCAGAGCCGAAAGTCGGGAGAACCGTACGTCTCGCATCCCGTCGAAGTCATCAAGATTATCGCCGATCTGCATCTCGACATTGCAAGTCTGGTGGCTGGCTTGTTGCACGATACGGTCGAGGATACCGAGTCGACGGTGGACGAGTTGACAGAACGGTTCGGCGAGGACGTCGCGTTCTTGGTCGACGGCGTGACAAAGCTGTCGAAATTTCAGTTCAATACCCGGGAAGAGCAGCAGGCCGAGAGCATCCGTAAAATGATCATTGCGATGTCGCGCGATTTGCGCGTCATCCTCGTCAAACTCGCCGATCGTCTCCACAATATGCGGACGCTCAAGCACATGCCCCGCCACAAGCAAGAGCGCATCGCCCAGGAGACGATGGACATCTATGCGCCGCTCGCCCATCGGCTCGGGATCAACTGGGTCAAAAACGAGATGGAGGATCTTTGCTTTCGATATTTGTATCCGGAAGCCTACTACGAGGTGGCCGAGAAGGTGAGTGCCACCAAAGAAGAACGCGACCGCTTTATTGAAGAGGTCTCGGGGATTCTCAAAGAGATGCTCGGCGAACACGGCATCGAACCCGAGATCGAAGGGCGACCCAAGCACCTCTGGTCAATTTACCGCAAGATGCGGGAACAACAAATCGAGTTCGAACAGGTCTACGATCTGCTCGCCTTTCGGATCATCGTCGACGACAAGTCGGAATGCTACGAGGCACTCGGCCACGTCCACCGCCTGTGGAAACCGATCGCCGGACGCTTCAAGGACTACATCGCGATTCCGAAGCCGAATGGCTACCAGTCGCTGCATACGACGGTCATTGGCCCGGACAAGGAGCGGGTCGAGATTCAAATTCGGACGGACGAGATGCACAAAGTCGCCGAAGAGGGGGTTGCCGCCCACTGGTTGTACAAAGAGGGCAAGGCGATTCCGGACAAGGACGACCAGCAGTTTGCCTGGCTGCATCGCCTGATGGAAGAACATCAGGATCACGAAGATCCGAGAGAGTTTCTCGAATCCGTCAAAATCGACCTGTTCCACGACGAGGTCTACGTCTTTACGCCAGACGGCGACGTGATGGAATTTCCGCAGGGTGCGACCTGTGTCGATTTTGCCTACGCGATCCATACCGAGGTGGGTCATCAGTGCTCCGGCGCGAAAGTCAACGGAAAGATCGTGCCGCTCAAATACGAGCTGCAAAACGGGGACATCGTCGAGATCATGACGACGAAGAATCAGCAGCCGAACAAGGATTGGCTGCAGTTCGTACAGACGGGGCGGGCGCGGACGAAGATAAAAAAGGCGGTGCGCCGCGAGCAACGAGAACGCAGTCGGGAACTCGGGCGGGAGCTCCTCGACAAGGAACTCAAAAAGCACGGAACGAACGTCTCCGCGTTGGAGAGTAACGGGGACTTGCGGGAGGTGGTCGAAAACGGGCATTTCGGCTCAGTCGACGAACTTTTGGCGGACATCGGTTACGGAAAGACCGAAGTCGACGATGTCGTCGACAAACTCTTCCCCGATGAGCGGGGAGAAGAGGAATCGAACGGCGAGAGTCGACTCGGCCAGATCTGGAACAAGATCACCAACCAGCGCCAGGAAAAAGCCGGTGTGGTCGTCGGGGGGATCGACGACATCATGGTCACCTATGCCCAGTGCTGCAACCCGGTACCGGGCGACGAGATTGTCGGTTTCGTCACGCGCGGGAGAGGGCTGTCGGTCCATACGCGCGACTGCGACCGTATCGCCCACCTCGACAAAGAGCGGCGCATCGATGTCGACTGGGATTCAGAAGCGACCGAAAAGGAATCGACCAAACGGGCGGTCGACATTCGAGTCTATTCGGCGGACAAACCTGGACTCCTGGCAAATATGAGCCAGGCATTCTCCGCGGCTGGAGTCAACATCTCCCAGGCCCATTGTACGACCTCCGACGATCAGCGAGCCATCAATACCTTTCAGGTGCTCGTCAGCAACGTCGACCAGCTCAATCGTGCGATGCGCAACATCGAACGGATCAAAGGCGTCTACCGGGTCGAGCGCAAGTGACGTTCGGTTCGAGGCACGTCGAGCAGCTCCGGAGGGGCGCCGAGCGGGTTGGGTGCGGACGAGAGAGGTCTCGTCGAAAGCTCTTCGGCGTTTTCAGTTCGTGTGAGTCGCCGCCGGGGTTCGCTGGTGTCGGAGGGGAGACGATCGGCGAAGAGACATGCCGAAATTCGACGGTCGACCGGATACGCACGGAGGCGTGCCTTCCGAAAATTGATCAGGACCGGCGCGTGCGGCATGCAGGTCGTGTCGAGCGCCCGCTTTTTCGAGACAGGGAGGTCTCCGGATGTCATTTAGGAGCCACGTCGATGCGTTTCTCTCGTATATGCGAGCCGAAAAGGGGGCGGGCGAGGAGACGATACGGGCCTACCGGACCGATCTGCGTCAACTGGGGGAGTACCTCTCAGAGGAGTTCGAGCGCGACACCTTCGAGCTTGCGGAGGTCGATCTGCGAGGGCTTCGGGGATTTGTCGCGGATCGTTACGAAGAGAACAAAGCCTCTACGATCGCCCGAAAGGTCGCCACACTGCGGTCCTTTTGGTCATTTCTCGTAAAGAAGGGGCGGACCGAGGAGAATCCGACGGCGCTGTTGTCGGCGCCGAAGGTCTCGCAGCCTCTTCGAAATTACATGACCGTCGACGAAGTCTTCCGCCTGCTCGATGAGCACCGGGCCGACAGTCCGCTCGGCGTGCGGGACATGGCGATGTGGGAAGTGGGCTACGGGTGCGGTCTGCGGGTCTCGGAGCTGGTCGGGATGAACCGCTCGCGGATTGATTTCGACCGCGGGTGGATTCGGGTGATCGGCAAAGGGGACAAGGAGCGCCAGGTGCCGATCGGCGACAAGGCCGCCGGTGCTCTCTCGCGGTACCTGGCCCGCCGCCCCGAGCTGGCTGGGGACGAGACCGATCCGGAAGCCGTTTTTTTGAATCATCGGGGAGGGCGTCTGTCGGCGCGGAGTGTTCGACGCCGGCTCAAAAAACATCTGACGCGAGCGGGCCTCGATCCGAGTCTGACCCCCCACGGACTTCGCCACTCCTTTGCCACCCATCTACTCGGATCGGGCGGGGATCTTCGAGGTATCCAGGAGCTGCTCGGACACGCCGATCTGGCCACGACCCAGCGGTACACGCACGTTTCGGTTCAGCAACTGACCGAGGCGTATGACCGGGCCCATCCGCGGGCGAGGTCGGACCAGAAGTCGGCGAGCACAGCGGACGAGGAGGACTCGATCGGCTGAGTGACTTCGGCGGTCGACCTCCACCTCGAAGTCCGGGTTGTGTTTGACAATCGGGACTGCCCACTTAGTTATATCCTCGTCGCGATACCGGGCGATCGTCGATCGGAGCGCCCGATTCGACGCCCCCCTCGCCCATTGCTCAGGAGCAAGCATGTTCGAAGGGACGACCATATTGAGTGTCCGCCGCGGTGAAACGGTCGCGATTGCCGGGGACGGCCAGGTGACCTTCGACGAAAAGGTCGTGATGAAACACAGTGCCCGCAAAGTCCGGCGTCTGCACGACGAGTCGGTGCTGTGCGGATTTGCCGGCTCGACGGCCGATGCGATGACTCTGTACGAAAAGCTCGAAGAGAAGCTCGGGAGCTTCAGCGGGAATCTCACCCGGGCCGCCGTCGAACTCGCCAAGGAGTGGCGCACCGACAGGATGTTGCGCCGTCTCGAAGCGCTTTTGATTGCGGCCGATCGTGACCAGACGCTGCTGATCAGTGGTACCGGGGACGTGATCGAGCCCGAAGAGGGGATCGCCGCGATCGGCAGCGGCGGCAACTACGCCATTTCCGCGGCCCGAGCGCTGTATCGCTACACCGACAAAGGGGCCGCCGAGATCGCCGAAGAGGCGATGCACCTAGCGGCCGAGCTGTGTGTCTACACCAACGATCAGTTGATGCTCGAGACACTCTCGCCTGACCGCCAATGATCTGGTGGCTACCCCTCTCGCCCCTCTCACCTCGTCTATCCGGGAGCCGACGATGAAGTTCGAGCCGAAACACGATATGACGCCTCGTGAGATCGTCGAGAAGCTCGACCGCTACATCATCGGGCAGACCGACGCCAAGCGGGCGGTAGCCGTGGCTCTGCGCAATCGGTGGCGGCGCCAGCAGATCGATGAGGAATTGCGGGACGAGGTGATGCCCAAAAACATCATCATGATCGGCCCGACCGGGGTGGGGAAGACCGAGATTGCGCGTCGATTGGCGAAACTGGCCAGGGCGCCGTTTTTGAAACTCGAAGCGACCAAGTTCACCGAGGTCGGCTACATGGGCCGGGAC
>CAZKGF010000132.1:0-6142 GCA_964552115.1 uncultured Halobacteriales archaeon | reverse complement strand
TGTGCCGTTCGGGCCGACCGAGACGACCCTGTCGTGGGCCAGCGTGTGGGGACCCTCGTATCGAACCGAACGCGTGTACGTGTACGAAGTATCTTCGAGGCTATCGATGTGTGTCTGAACCGGGGTCGCATCCCAAAACCCAGAATGCGGCCCGCTTTCGGGGGTATCCGTTAGCGTGGCGGTCGGGGGAACTGGCGCGGGGGAAAGCGTGGCTGTCCGGGGCTCGGCTCCGATCCCGGCACAGCCTGCCAGTGCCACCACCCCCACGAGACAGGCCACGCGCCACGCGGCCGTCCGGTCCATCACCGGGCATCCGTCCGCCACATCAATAGCCCTGACGGGCCCCCGAGACGATAGACGGGAGACCCACCCCCGCGGGGGCGCCGAGCGAGGAAGGTGTCCTCAACGATTACGGTCCTTCGCTGGATTAAGACTGTATGGGCGAGCCCTTCGTCGTTGTCGGTGGCGACGCGGCCGGGTTGAGCGCTGCCAGCAAACTGAAACGCGAGGCTCCCGACCGGGAGGCGATCGTCTTCGAGCAGGGGCGGTGGGTGTCCTACGCCTACTGTGGAATGCCCTACTACGTCAAGGGCGCTATCGACTCCTTGGGCGATTTGCTCTCGCTCTCGCCCTCAGAGATCGAAGAGCGCGGCATCGACCTGCATCGCGGCCACGAAGTCACCGGTGTCGACCCCGCAGCCCGAACGGTCACGGTCGAGACCGAAGAGCGCGAATTCGAGCAACCCTACGGGGAGTTACTCGTGGCCACGGGCGGTCGTGCCCTCGCCGATCCGATCGAAGGGGTCGGACTTCAGGGCGCATTCACGATGCACAGTATGGACATGGCCGGCGCCCTCAGAGCCTACCTCACGTCGCCCGCCAAACCCACCCCGGATACCGACAGCCCCTACGTCGATCGGGAACTCGTCGAACAGTACGGAGTAGCCGAACCACCGGAGTCTGTGGCCATCGTCGGTGGTGGCTACGTCGGTGTCGAAATGGCCGAAGCCTTCAGTGCACACGATCTCGACGTCCACCTGTTCCAGCGTGCCGATCGACCCCTCCCACCCTTCGGGTCGGCTGTCGGCGACGCGGTCAGCCAGACGCTGGAGGATCACGACGTCACCTGTCACATGGGGACCGAAGTCCAACGCATCGAGGGGTCCACCTGGGTGGAGGCGGTTCGCACTGAAGCCGAACGGGTTCCCGTCGACGCTGCCTTGGTTGGAATCGGGATCCGCCCGAATACCGATCTGATCGAGGGGACACCCATCGAGGTGGGCGAGACGGGCGCCATCGCGACCGACGACTACGGGCGAACGACCGTCGACGGCGTGTATGCAGCGGGCGACTGCGCTGAGATGACTCACACGGTCACCGGCGACCCCGATTGGGTGCCACTCGGCCTGACGGCCAATCGGGCCGGTCGGGCGATCGGACAGACGGTTGCCGGGACACCCACGCCGGTCGGCGATATCGCCGGCACGGCTGCGGTCAAAGCCTTCGAATTGGAATCTGCCCGAACGGGAATCCTGGATCACGACCGGGCCCGATCGGCCGGCTTCGATCCCGTCACCGAGACCATCACGGCCGGTTCGCGATCGGGCTATTATCCCGGCGCTGCCGAGACGACCGTCACCCTCACTGCCGATCGAGACAGCGGCCGCCTCTTGGGTGGCAGTATTTGTGGGACCGACCGGGCGGCCGTCCGAATCGACACGGTTGCGACGGCCCTCGATCAATCGATGACCGTCGCGGAACTCGAACGGCTCGACCTCAAATACGCACCGCCGTTCAGCCCGGTCTGGGATCCCATTTTGGTGGCAGCAAAAGTCCTCAACGGGACTGTGTCGGATCAGTAGGCCGCGTTAGTTGGTCTCGGCCTCCGACGCGTCCGGTTCGGCCAGGTGTTCGCTCCCCCAGTCGCGCATGGCGTAGATCACGGGCTGTAGCGAACGACCGAGCGACGTCAACGAGTACTCGACGCGGAACGGTTTTTCACTCAGGATCTCTCGGGTGACCAAGCCCTTCTCGCCGAGGTCGTCGAGGCTGTCCGAGAGCACCTTGCTCGAGATGCCATCCACGTTGTCCTTGAGTTCGTTGAACCCACTGGGGCCGTGTTCGAGAAGCCGATGGATGATGACCGGCTCCCACTTTTTCCCGATGAGTGAGGAGGTCGAGGTGACCGGACACCACTCCTCGCCCATGCACCACACCTCGAGTTCTGGCGTGGAATCGGCCTGTTCGGACGTTTCGGCCATGGATCAGCGTCAATCCTGATCGATATTAATGGTTACTCCTGGCAAGTGGGTAACCGAACGAAATGCAATGACACGGTTGGTGACCGAACAGGTTCGGGACAACATCCGTCCCCCGTTGGCCCCGACAATCGAGTGTCGCGGCGGTCGGCCGGATGGCTGCGCAACGGGGCGCGTTAGGTTTTGGGCTGCCAAAATACACCTATAAATACAATTATATTCCGTATAGTGACCCTATTTTCAAACTCTTAGAATCCTCATTCGGTATATGGTCATTCTCATCCTGTTCCTACATGGAGACAGCCAATGTCCACCATCCCAACCACAACCCGACGCAGGGTACTGCAAGCCATGGGCTTGGGCGCCACCGGGGCCATTGCCGGCTGTGTCGGCGCCCCCCAGATGTCGGATCCGCAGGGAACCGACAGTCCACAACCGCCGAGTGTGAACGGCGCCAGGTCCGTCACGCTCGACCGGATTGCCGCCGATCCGACCGACGTTCCCAGCCCGATTTCGCGTTCGGAGCCGACGACAGTGACGGCCAAGATGACCACTCGGGAACACGTCGCAGAGATCGAGCCAGGTGTGACCTACACCTACATGACGTTCGACGATCAAATTCCGGGGCCGATGCTCCGGGTGCGTGAGGGCGATCATGTCGAGTTCACGATCACGAGCGATTCCGACAACTCGATGCCTCACAACATCGATCTGCACGCAGTCCGTGGCCCGGGTGGCGGTGCCGAGGCGACGATGGTCGCGCCGGGCGAGACCAAGACGTTCCGGTTCAAGGCCACCTACGCCGGGCTGTTCATCTACCACTGCGCCGTGCCGAACCTCGACTACCACATTTCGAGTGGCATGTTCGGCGCGATTCTCGTCGAGCCCAAAGACGGCCTGCCAGCGGTCGATCACGAGTTCTACCTCGGTCAACACGAACTGTACACGACCGGCTCTGCCGGCGAGGAAGGCCACCACGACTTCGACATGGAGGCGATGCGACGCGAAGAGCCGACGTACGTGCTCATAAACGGCGAAAAGACCGCGATCGGCCCGAACGGCTACAACGACATGACGATGGAGACGGGCGACACCGCCCGCGTGTTCTACGCCGTCGGTGGTCCGAACCTCCACTCGAGTTTTCACCCGATCGGGTCGGTCTGGGACGAGGTGTGGCCACAGGGGGCCATCGACAGCGACGCCCACCGGAACGTCCAAACGACGCCGGTCATGCCGGGTTCGACGGCCATCGCCACGTTGCACGCCCCCGTCCCCGGGCCCATCAAGCTGGTCGATCACGCCCTCTCACGAGTCGCCCGAAAGGGGTGTATGGCCGTCATGGACGTCTCGGGACCGGAGAATCCCGACATCTTCGACGCCCAACAGTCCTCGCCCAGTTCGAACGGCGGCGGGACCGGGACCAGTTTCGACGGCTGGTTCGACGACGTGAGCAACTTCGACGGCGTGGTCGACAAGACCGGGGCCTCGAATGTGACCGTCGAGGTCGGGGTCCAGGCCAACGGCGGCCCCTACGGTTTCGGACCGCCAGCCGTGAAGGTCGACGCCGGGACGACGGTGATCTGGAAGTGGGTCGAAGGCCTCCACAACGTCGAGGCTACGGACGGCTCCTTCCAAAGCACGACGACCGACGAAGTCGGCTACACGTTCACCAACCAGTTCGACGCGCCTGGGACGTACACCTACGTCTGTTCGCCACACGAGCCGATGGGCATGAAGGGTGCCATCGTGGTCGAGTGACCACGATCGGTTCTTCGCATTCCGAATCGGCCATCGGACCCGGGCCCGATTACACACTCGGATGGGGCCTGTCTAGGGAGCGGACGGACGGCTCCAGAAATGATCACGACTGTCGAGAAACGGGGCCACTGAACCGGCGCTCACTTCACATCGAGTGAACGACCACAGTCGGGACACTCCTCGTCGACGATGGTGACCTGGGCGTCACAGTCCGGACAGTATTCTCGATAGCAGGCACGGTCGCCCATAGCCAGTCTAGGCAGCGCCAGCACCAAAACCGTGTCTCCGTTTCGAGGCAGCGCCGACTGCTGGGTTGGGGGGGTTCACCCCAGATCGGATCGTTCGAACCACCAGTAGCCCAATAGAACTGGCACGAGTCCCCACACGGCCAGAACCACGATCGAAAACCAGTCCTGGAGGTAGACGGGGACGGTTCCAGTGAGGCGAGTTGCGATTTCGAGGTGGGCATCGGTAACGCCCGCAGGGAGGTTTTCGACGGGGAACTGGGGGACGGCCTGAACGGGTTCATCGAGCGCCGACCCGGCCAGTACGCGGAAGGCCTCCAAGGGATTGAGGCGTTTCAGGACGAAATACCATTCTTCGGCATACAGCCCGGGCAGCGAACCAGTGACAGCGTAGTACGCCCCCGCCGCGACCGGCTTCCAGAAAAAGACCATGCCGACGAACGACCCGATCGTGAGTGCCAACGCCTGCCCTCGCGAGGCCGCGGCCGCCGAACCGCCGACGGCCAACCCCGTAAACGTCAATCCCAACAGCATCCCGGCGCCGACGAAGCCGGCAAAGGCATCGATCTCGGGCGCCCCATAGAGGGCCACGACCAGTGCACTCGCGACGAGAAACCCCACGAAAAGCGCCGTCGCGGTGACGAATAGGCGCCCGACCAGTTTGCCAGCGACAACGTCACGGCGAGAGAAGGGATAGCTCAACAACACCCGGAGACTTCCCGAGCGGCGCTCGCCCACGACCGCCATGTAGCCCACGACGAGGGCGATGCCGGGAACGAACAACTGTGCCAGCATCGCCACGCCAGAGAGCGCCTTCGCCGCATCGACAGACGTCGTCTCTGGGAACAACTGCTCGGCGACCGGCAACGACATCAGCAAAAATGCGACGAACACGGCGCTGATCCCCCACAGGAGTTTCGATCGAACGGCATCCTCGAAGTCCTTGCGAGCAATCGCCCTCCAGGTAGCCGTCACGCGACCACCTCCTGGGATCGGGCCGACTGACCGTCGGTACCGTCCCCGGTCGTATATGCCGTAAACACGTCCTCCAGTGACGCAGCCTCTGCGTCGAGGTCCCGAATCTCGACGCCTGCATTGGCGAGTGTGGTCACGACCCTGGCCTTGGCCGACGGGTCGGCGACGCGGACTCGGAGGACGCCGGCCCCGTTCGAGACCGATTCGACCCCATCGACACGAGTCACATCGACGGGGACCTCGCCGTCGATGCGCAACCGAAGTTCGGCCCCGCTCGCGACGGTGCGGCGCAACCGCTCGACATCGTCGATGGCAACCAACTCGCCCCGGTAGAGAATACCCACGCGGTCACAGACCGCCTCGACCTCGCCGAGGATGTGACTGGAGAAAAAGACGGTCGTACCGCGTGCTGCCTCAGCGCGGACGAGATCCCGCATTGCACGAATTCCGTGGGGATCCAACCCGGACGAGGGCTCGTCGAGGATCAGAATATCGGGATCGCCGACCACGGCCATTCCCAGGGCGAGTCGCTGTTGCATCCCTTTCGAATACTCACTGACCCGCCGGGCAGCGTCTGCCTGCGAGAGGCCGACGCGCTCGAGGACTGCATCGGGATCGTCGGTCCCATCCGACCAGTCGATGGCAAATTCGAGATGTCGACGCCCGGAAAGGCGGCCATACAGGCCCAATCCCTCCGGGAGGACGCCGATCCGCCGGCGAATTGCCTCGGACTCATCGTGAATATCCATCCCCAGGATCGTCGCGCTGCCCCGCGTCGGCCGGACGTGATCGAGGAGCATGTTGATGGTCGTGGATTTGCCGGCGCCATTGGGGCCGAGGAAGCCGAAGACCTCGCCGCTGGCCACCTCCAAATCGAGTTCGTTCACGGCGACGACTGCAGTGTCG
>CAZKGF010000131.1:0-6144 GCA_964552115.1 uncultured Halobacteriales archaeon | reverse complement strand
GAAGACGGCCGACTCCGTGTCACCTGTCCCAACGACGTCAAATCTGCCGTCGTCCATCACGCCCACGAGCATGGGACCATCGAGAACGTTACGACAACGGACGCGTCCCTCGAGGATCTGTTCGTTTCCTACACCGGAGGTGACCACTAATGGAGCGTCTGTTCATCCTGGCACGGTCGGATTTCATGGACAGTGCCCGGGAGCGCCAACTGTTCGTGCTTGCTGTCTTGTTCGGGCTTTGTGGACTGGGAATCGGGTATCTAACCGGCTCGCAATTCGCCGTTACTGGGCCCGCACTGGCGACCCAATTGCTCGGGCTGTTTGCCTTCTTAGCCCCACTAACGGCGATCCTTCTCTCCTATAATGTCATCGTCGGCAAACGAACATCGGGCGAGCTGACCGTCCTCTTGGGCTTGCCGTTCTCACGGGCAGAGGTGGTCCTGGGAACGGCCATCGGTCGATTCGGCATTCTTGGAGCACTCACGGTGGTTGGGGCTGTCGTCGGCGCCATAGCCACCGCCCTCTTCGGTGGGTCAGTGGCACCGATTCAACTGGCCGGGGCCGTCGGCGCGACGCTCGCCCTATCGTTGGCCTTCGTCGCACTCTCCGTCGGGATTTCGGCCAGTACCCGGAATACGACGAGAGCGTCCGGGTTGGCGTTTGGCGCGTTCTTGCTGTTCGTCTTCCGACTCTGGGATGGGATCCCCGTCCTCCTGAATATCGTCTTCGAGCGGTATGCGTCGTGGACGATTCCCAGTGCTGCAATCGATCTGTACCTCCAATTGGCGCCCCATGCTGCGGTCAGGAACCTCGTTCAAGCGGTTGATCCGTCACTCGCTTCGGCCTTCGCCGCATCGGTGAGTGTTGCCCCAGGAGGGCCGGTACTCGGAGTACTCGTCTTGGGGGGTTGGATTGCCGGCCCGCTACTGGTCGGCTATGCTCGATTCGCGAACGCTGATCTGTGAGCCCGAACTCACTCATCCGATGTCCGCACGCTGGAATATCCAGATGCCCACAAGGAGTGGAAGGACCGTCCAGAGCAGGAGAATAACGAGCATGAACCAGGGTTCGAGATAGAAGGGTAGATCACCCGGCACCTGTATCCGCTCGAAATTCGCCGGGCTGAATATCTCGAGTGTCGAGTTGAGGTACGCCTGGGCCGGTGATAATGACCGAATGAACGCATACGTCGTCTCTGCCAATCCCAACGAGAGTAGATCTTCAAAAACGTATCGGATCATTCCGACGACAGAGACGTTTCCGAAGAGGAACAACACGTCAGAGATAAAGTAAAAACCCACAGCCCCGGATATGGCTCTGGAGCGGGTCTTGGTCGCCGCCGATATTCCGATCGTGGTCCCGGCATAGGCCGCGACGAGCATCCCTGTCAACGCAATGAACTTCAACTGGCTGACGGCTTCGATTTCGGGATAGAGTGCTGCCGTCATCATGAGGCCGACAACGAGAACCCCAGCAAGTGCGATTCCGAGAATAGCAAACCGGGAACAAAGTTTGCCCAGGACCACGTCACGTCGTGGGACGGGCCGACTGAGAACGAACGAGATCGTGTTCGATTCGCGCTCACCGGCCACGGCAAGATACGTTGCCGCAATCGTGACGAGGGGCAAAATCAACGCAGTGACGAAAACCTGAACGAACAGCGTCTGAGAAACGTCGGGCTGCGGTGAGGTACTCCCCGCATAGAACAGGATAGCCGCGAACACGACGTAAATCCCAATCACCCCCCACACTAACCGCGCCCGACGCGCATTGCGGAAGTCGTTCCGGGCGATGTCGAGGACGTGGCTCATGCCATCTCCTCCGTCGAATCTGCCGTCTCACTTGGGGCGGACATCGGCTGCGAGGCTGTACCCGAGTTCCCTCCTTCATCCTCGACGTCCCCATTGGCATACCGGTCGAACACGGCCTCGAGTGAGGCATCTTCGGCGACGACATCTTGGATCGTCGCCAATTCATCCACGCGACGGATGACTGCCATTTTTGCCCCGGGGCGATCGACAGTGGCCGAGACAGTGCCGTCCTCGAGACCGACTCGCTCAACACCATCGATAGCTTCGAGACGCTCGGTGAGGTCGGTGTCGGGTTCCGTAACGTCCAGTTCAACCGTTGCCAGCACGGCACTCCCGTCACGAAGTTCGCCGACTGTTCCTTCCGCAGCGAGACTCCCGTCGACCAAGATGCCGATCCGGTCACAGATGGCCTCCACTTCGGAGAGGATGTGACTCGAGAAAAATACGGTCGTCCCGTCCGCCGCTTCGTCGGTCAATAACGCACGCATCTCGGCCATCCCACTCGGGTCGAGCCCGGACGACGGTTCGTCCAGGATACGTAGGTCGGGGTCTCCGACCAACGCGCATGCCAGCGCGAGGCGCTGTCCCATGCCGGTGGAAAAGCCACCCGCTCGTCGGTCCCACGCGTCACGCTCCAATCCGACCCGGGCAAGGTGCGTTGCTGGATCCGGGTCGGCATTCGACAGCTGGCCTGCGTATTCAACGTGTTCTCGAGCTGTCAACCGGTCGTATACTGTAAAACTCTCCGGGAGGACACCGATTCGTTTGCGGATCTCGCGAGACTCGTTCTCTATGTCGAATCCGCACACCTGAGCGGATCCCTGGGAGGGGTCTGTGAAGCCAAGGAGGAGATTAATCGTCGTGGACTTCCCGGCACCATTCGGGCCAAGGAAGCCGTATACTTCACCCTGTTCGACTGTGAGGTCGAGGTCCGTGACGGCCTCGACATCACCGAATCGCTTGGTCAATCCGGTGGTTTCTATCGAGTGTGTCATCGTTCAGGCCGTTCCTCACTCGCCGCCGTATAAAGCCCCAAGAAACTGTTTCACGCCCGACAACACCACGATGGGCTCGTACCGGGGCGGAGTGCTACCGAACGGACGTCGGTTGAGTAGCGCACCGGCGAACTCGAGACACACCCACCGACCATCAGTCGCTAGTCGAATGTCCACAACGGCGCCCAAGGACAGGTCCCGGGCACTCGATGCCGTCGATGCTTTCGTTTGGTCGCCAGTGGTGAGCGTCGCTGTCGCTCGGGCATCTGATAAATTGTGAAAAAGACCGATGGCGCCAGACGCTCGTTAGCGTCGGAATGCCGTCGGAATTACTGTCGAACGAGGTTCGTCGCTCGCGGTCCCTTCGGGGATGATTCGATGTCGAACTCCACTTCCTGTCCTTCTTCGAGGTCTGGGCCGCCAACGTCCTCCATGTGGAAGAAAACGTCCTCGTCGTCGTCTACGCTGTCGTCGTCGGTCGAAATGAAACCGTAACCGCCCGTGTCGTTGAAGAAGTCAACCTTACCGTTTGCCATTACAACCAATCGTATGGCCGACCAGGGGATAACCCTTCCGAGGGTCGGGATACCACGGTACCCGATGTCTGCCAAACCCAAACGATCCCAGTCCAAGTCACTCAACGGACTGTGGGAATGCAGCCCCCGCCACAGCAGCCCGTGGCCGTCATCACCGGCGCGAAGACAGGTATTTACCCGGCGGTCTCAACTGGCGAGGTGCATCGCTATGAAACCGTGCCAGAGCTGTCAGGCGGAAATCGACGAGTATCTCCTGGATAAACAACTCGATCCCCTGCGCGAACTCACGGTCGACGACTTCAACGTCTGTGCGGACTGTACGACAATCGTTCCGGACTCGTGCGTCGTGTGTGGCGGCGGTGTGTATCATCCGCGGAACGAATCTGTCGCGCCTGACTATTGCCCTGCGTGTCGGGCAGATCTTATCGGCCGAACCGGTGACGATCCGGGGTGGCACTGCACTGCGTCAGCCTAAACGCGATCACACTCGCCGCCGGATCCGGTCCGTCGGTTCCCGGTTCATTCTGTTAGTCAAGAACTGACGCCAGTCGATCCGTTAGTAGCCCAAGTCTCGATCCACCACATTCGAGTAGTCCCCCGACGTCACTGCCGTCGTGACCCGCCCCACGGCCTGCTCGAAGACGTGATCGCGGAGTCCGGGAACCTGCGCAGCGTTGTGTGGCGAACCGATAACATTCGGTAACTCGAGAAAGGGATAGTCCAGTTCGAACCGGCCTTGACGGGCCGGCTCCGTCCACCATGCGTCGATCCCAGCGTGGAATTCGGGATTTGCCTCGAGGTGCCGATAGAGATCCTCTTGGTCGATCAACTGGCCGCGCGCGACGTTGATCACCAACCCATCGGCGGGCAACGATCGGAGCATCTCCCGATCGACGCGTCCTCGAGTCTCTGGTGTCAGCGGCGCAGTGAGGACTAATCCATCCGACCTGCCGAGGGCCGTCTGGAGGTCGGCGGGCGTCCCCAGAAACGAGACCGGTTCGTCTGCTTCGCCGTGGCGGTTGATGCCCAAAATAGTGACGCCGACCGCTTTCAACTGCCGAGCTACTGCCTGACCGATAGCACCAAAGCCAAATATCGTACAGGTTGTCCCCTCGACTCGACGATTCGGCTGAAATTGATCGAACTCGCCGGATTGGAGTCGCTCGTGTCGGAGACGCAGGCGCTTACAGAGGGCCAGATACATGGCACAGACGTGTTCGGCGATCGGGTCAGCGTGGGCACCGGCATTGCTCTGGACAATGAGTCCGTCGGGGAGCCGATCGAGCGGGATCTGGTCGACTCCGGCAGAGATAGACTGGAGGACCTGATCGCTGTGGAGGCGATCGAATGCCGCGTCGGAAAGCTCCTGATGGGGTTTGAAAGACAACAGTGCTGCAGCGGATTCAACGGCCTCACCACGGCGGGAGGGCTCGATATCGTCGACGTAGCGAACCTCGACGGCGGACGTCGATGCCTCCTCGATCACGCGGCGTCGATCGGAATCGGCGGAGACAGTCACCAGAAGCGTCGGTGTCGCCATATGGCATCAGGTATCACCGCCGTCCCCATCAGTATGGGTAGTCCTGTAGCGAGGTGAGTCCCAATCTGACGGTCCATACTGGACCACAACCCGGGCTACCCCTGTTATCGATCGTCGACCGGCTCTGGTGTGGGAACTGCCTCATCCGGCGGCCCAACCGACCGGCCGTTTGGGCCCGAAACGGTGATGTCCCGCTGTGGAAACGGAATTTCGATACCAGCGTCACGAAACCTGGTATAGATTTCGCGGAGCATGCTGTCGGTCGCTCGGCCAGTCAACCGAGGTCGTGAGACCCAACACATCATCTCAATATCGATCGCAGAATCGCCGAATCCACGCATTCGAACGCGGGGTGCCGGGTGGTCCCGAATCAGCGATTCGTTTGCTGCGACGTCGAGCATCACTTCTTCGACCGCATCGATATCGGTCCCGTACGCAACGCCGACCGGGATTGTGATCCGGCGGTGTCGACGCGGGGTCGATTCGTTCGAGATGGCGGCGTTATTGAGCACGGCGTTCGGGACGGTTACGAGAATATCATCCCGCGTTCGGATTACCGTCGAGCGGATCGAAATGTCCTGGACCCGCCCCCGGGTTCCATCATCGAGAACGACGTAGTCGCCGACTTTGTAGGTCCCGTCGGCGTACAGCGCGATCGATCCGAAGAAATTGGCGATGGTGTCCCGTGCGGCCAACCCGACGACGATCCCGATCACGCCCGCCGAGGCCAACAGCGGTGTGATGTCGATCCGCCAAAACGAGAGAATGGAGACAATGGTGAAGCCCACCAAGACGGCAGTCCAGACGTTCTCGATGATGGGAACGATCTGTTTGTCGACGTACCCCTCATCGGTGATTTCGTCGAACACCCGTCTCCCGAGGCGGGAAAGCGTGACTGCCCAGATGAGCGTCACGAGCGTGAATGTCCCGGCGGAGAGTTCTGTCATGCCCCCGTCCAGAAGCGAGAGCTGGATTGCCCCGCCGTACGTCCCCAAGAGGACGATAGAGAGCCAGATAGCCGGGTGGAGTGTTCGTAAGACGATATCATCGACCGCACCGGGAATGCGTCTCGTGAGTCGGCGAATAACGACGTCGCCAGCGAGATGAACGACGCCAGCCGCGAGCATCGAAAGTCCAATGATGACCAAAAATCCCTGCCAGTCGGGGAGTGCCGATACCCACCCCCAGGCGTCGACAGCGATTTCTTCGAGTGGTGGCATGCGGCCTATACACGGGCACCGGGCTTAACGACGCCGTTGGCC
>CAZKGF010000130.1:0-6162 GCA_964552115.1 uncultured Halobacteriales archaeon | reverse complement strand
CAATCCACGAGCTTCGAACGACGAACGGAGTTGCCAGCCGAATCCCCGACGCTCATCGAAGGCCTTCCCGGCCTTGGATTGGTGGCCTCCATCGCTGTCGATCAGATTACGACCCAACTGGACCTGACCCAGTACGGGACGATCAACTCGGATGCCTTTCCGCCCGTAGCCTCCTTCGACGATGGTCGTGTCCGCGACTCGGTTCGAGTGTATGCCGGCGCGGATCCGGCAGTGATGACGCTCCAAAGCGACGTCCCGATCCCGCCCAACGCAATCGAGTCGTTGAGTAGTTGCGTCCTCAACGACTTAGCGGCGGACTTCGAACGAGCTGTCTTTCTCGCCGGGGCTCCCGCCGAATCCGAAGAAGCCATCGGCAATATCATCGGGGTGGCGACCAACGACGATCTCGAACGGGCGCTCACCGACGCGGGTGTCGAACTCGCAGAGGGAAGCGGTATCATCGGCGGCGTGACCGGTGGCCTCCTTGCCGACTGTCACCGCCACGACGTACCGGCTGCCGTGTTGATCGTCCGATCGAATCCCTACATCCCGGATCCCGGGGCCGCCCGAGCGGTCATCGAAGATGCACTCGAGCCACTCGTGGCGTTCGATATCGATACGGCGGAACTCCTGGAACAGTCTGAGGAGATCCAACGGCAGAAACAACAGATCGCAGAACAACTCCAGCAGTATCAACAACAGCAAGCCCAGACGACCGCGCCGAGTATGTACCAGTAGCATCGTCGGCCGAGCGAGCGGTTCCGCCGTGGAAGCCGAGGCCAGGCTCGATTTCCGCGAAGATATTTGACTCTGCCGACTATACCAAAATACCCCACATGACATACACACTCGAAATCAGCGACGAGCTCAAGGACCGACTCGATGCACACCTCGAGGAAGACGAAACCCACGAAGAGTTCATCACCGAACTCGTCTCGATGTACGAAACCGAGGGGGCGTTCCTCCAGGAAGGCTATTCCGAGTAAACTACGCCGCTTAGGAGTTTTCCACCCGTTCGACGGACGCATCCGAGACGTTCGATTTGACGCTCTCGATACCCTGGAGGCATTTCTGCCGGGTCGCATACCCTTGGCCGCTGTCGGCCAGAATATTCCCATTCGGATGGACGAGTCGCCACCGCCACTTTTCGGCCTCGTCGCGATAAATCTCGAACTGTGGCTCAGCCATGTGAGTCACCAGGTTAGTGCTCGCTCCACCCGCCGGCATCGACGACCTCGAACAGCTTTCGCCAGTTCTCGTCGTCTTCGGCTTCGGGCAACTGCGCCCGAAGGTCCTGGAGATCCGTGGCCGGAACCAGTGAGGCGACGAGGTCGACGATGACCTGGGCGTGATAGGCTGCGTCGGCGTGGTCAGCACCTTCGATTTCAGCCACCCGGCTGACGTACTCTCGCCAATCGAAGCGTTGCCCGTGTTCGTCGACCGCGCCGGTCAGATACCAGTCGATTTCCATTGGCAGCGATGCCGCCAGATCCTCGGCCGCGCCGGCCGGGATCCGCTCTCCTAAGGAGTAGAGCGTGGCCCGAATCGCGCGGACGGCTTCCCCCGTCCCGGGTAGTTCGAGTCTGTGCTGCACCTCGCCGGTGAATTCGTCGAAATTCATCTGTGCTCAAACCTCCATTGTTGGTCCGGCCTCGACCGCCCGCAGCGGCCGGCGTCTTCCCGACCTACGAGTGGGATTGCCGAGAAAGAACGGCCTAGTCGCCCCAGTTCAAGGCCCGGTCTCAGTTGGCGAGTGTTCGCTCGAACCAGTCCGCGGCCACCCGGGCTACTTCTGACAGTTCCTCCTCGGCCTCGAAGAGATGGCCGGCACCTTCGACGACGTGAACCGCCGTCTCGCAGGTGAGTTTCGTGGCTGCGTCCCGGTTCAACGCCAAAACGTCGGTGTCAGCGCCCCCGACGATCAACAGGGTCGGGACCGACACCTCGCCAAACGCGTCGGCGGCCAGATCGACCCGCCCGCCCCGAGAGACGACGGCTTCGACCTCGGTTCCATCCCTGGCCGCCGCCCGGAGTGCAGCCGCAGCTCCCGTACTGGCACCGAACAATCCAACACCCTGGCCAGCCGTCTCGGGGCGGTCCCACAGCCACTCGGTAGCGCCAACCAGGCGGTCGGTCAACAGTGGTATATCGAAGCGATTGGCTCTGGACTGGTCTTCTGCCTCGGTCAAAAGATCGAACAACAGCGTCCCGAGCCCGCGTTCGCGTAAGACTTCTGCGACGTAGTTGTTCCGCGGACTGTGTCGGCTCGACCCGCTCCCGTGGGCGAAAACGACCGTCCCAGGCGCACCTGATGGAATGGCGAGTTTACCCGGGAGTTCGACACCATCGACATCGATGCCGACGGCCTGTTCGTCACCGTGGGGCATACGTTCGATGGCCGTCCAGCTTCCTTAGCCGGCGGGGGTAATCCGGACGCGAATTGCCATGCCGAGCAAATAGGCGCCGAGTTCTTGTGCCGGCGTCGGCAATGTCACGCACGCGACTCAGATACGATACGCGACGGTCGGAGGGACCCTTTCACATGGATATCGGCGACATCGTTACCGACGATTTCGAGGAATTCACTCCGGACACGCGGGTCTCGAAGCTCCAGGGCGTGTTCGACGACCCGACAGTCCCCGGCGTCATCGTCCGCGGCTCAGCGGTCGAAGGCGTCGTCACCAGACGCCAACTCGCAACCTCACACCACCCGCCCGACGAAAAACTCGGTTCATTGGTCTGGCACGTCCCGCGGTTGGCGCCCGACGAAGATGTCCGGGCTGTGGCACAGTTGATGATCGACAGCGACTCGCAGATCCTTCCGGTGTTCGAAGCGGGAGACCTCCTCGGCGTCGTCACGGTCAACGACATCCTCCGAGCGGTCCTCCCACACCTCTCCGAAGCGACGGTCGCCCAGGCAGCAACCGTCGACCTGGTGACGGTGTCACCGGAGTCGACGCTCGGCGACGCGATCCACACGTTTCGCGAGCACAGCATCGCCCATCTCCCGGTCGTCAGTGACGAGTCGGCAGTCGGGATCGTCAGCCTCTACGATATGACCGCGATGACCGTCAGAGCCCCCCAACAGAGCCAGGGCGGTGACGCGGGTGGGACCGACGCCCACGGCGGGCAAGTGTCGGCGAGTTCCGGCCGTGCACGCGGCGGTGGATACGGGGCCCGGGAGGGAGAATTGGCCCGCATTCTGGATCTCCCCATCGAGGATCTCATGGTCTCGCCCGTCCGGACAATCTCGCCCGAGGCCACCCTCAAGGAGGCCGTCGAGGAAATGTTCGAAATTGGCGGCTCCTCGCTGGTCGTCACCACCAACGGCACCCCGTTCGGCATCGTCACGAAGACCGACGTCCTCGAATCGTTGACCTGGGAGGCCGGTGGCAACCGCGGTGTCCAGGTGTATGGCACCGAACACGTCGACGATATGGCCTACGAAGATATCGTCGCGATCATCGACAAACTCGACGATCGCGATCACGGAATGCGGATCCTCGACGCGAAGATCCACCTCCACAAACACCAAGAGCGCAATCGGGGGACGCCACTACTCCTCGCCCGGATCAGACTACATACGGATGCGGGGCTGTACATGGCCTCGGGCGAAGGGTTCGGCGCGAGTCAGGCCATCAACGAGGCCAGAGACGTCCTCGAACGCCGGATCCGAGACGAGAAGACACGGGGTCGGAGCAAGAAACACCGCGACGAGGAGTTTTGGGAAAAACGCTTCGGGTGGATCCTCGAAGAAGCAGACTAACAAAGCACGCCAATCGGACTGGAATCCCACGCCGGACAGCCAGCATATCGCGCCCGACGCTGCATGCCGGATCAGCTTCCTCTCACTGTTCGTCGAGCAACTCGCGCGCATTGACACCCATGACTGGGACGTCAGCGTTCCGGACGATCCGCTCGGTCGTACTCCCCAGTATGAATCGGTTCAAGCCTGTTCGGCCGGCCGTCCCCATGGCGATCAAATCGAGGTCTGTCTCCTCGACGTACTCGAGGATGCCACGAGCAGGATAGTCCTCCCGGACAGCAGTAACTGCCTCGAGGCCGGCAGCCCGTGCCCGTTCGGCGATTGCCTCCGTTGCTTCGGCCCCTTGTTCTCTGTGGGATTCGAGGACTGTTGTTGGGGGCGCGACGTCCGGGCCGGTCGCGAGTTCGCGAACGTTGACGACGTAGATGGCGTGAACCCGGGCGTCGGCGCGTTCGGCGATCGCAATCCCGTGATCGATCGCCGCCTCCGCCGGTTCGCTCCCATCCGTCGGAATGAGGATATCGTCGTAGTCGGTGCGCCGACTCCCCTCGACTGCACGGGTCGTTACGACCGGCACCGGTGCCAACCGGAGGACCCGTTCGGTCACACTCCCAGCCACATATCGTTGGATGCCGGATCGGCCGTGGGTCCCCATCCCAATCAGGTCGATTCCCTGCTCGTCGGCATAGTCGACGATCTCGTCTGACGGTGTCCCTTGCAGGATTTCACGCTCGACCGACAGCCCGGCCCCAACTGCGTCAACGGCCTCGTCGACTCGGTCCTCGGCAGCTGCCTCGAGGCGGTCGAGAAACCCCTGGTCGATGCCACCCGCGTCGAACGGGCCGGCTGCAGCCCCAACGTCGACGACGCTGATCACGTGGACGGACGCGCCGAATAGACGGGCGATCGCCCCAGCGTGTTCGGCGGCCCTGATCGCGTGGTCGCTCCCGTCCGTTGGAACGAGAACCGAGTCGTACATGCCTCCCATCATTGGCCCCCTATACATAAACAGCGTCACGTATGCCCACCCATCTTTTGTCCCCGGGTGGCGACACTCACTGCATGTTCGACCGGATTCTGTTCCCGACCGACGGCGGAGAGGGAGCGGCCGCAGCGTTCGATCACGTCCTCGACGTGGCCGCCGGCCACGACGCCGAGGTCGTCGTTCTCCACGTTGCCGACACCACGCACGATAGCGTCGTCCAGGTCCAGGGTGAGGTCGTCGACGTCTTCGAACGAGAAGGCGAACAACTCGTCGAGGAACTCGCCGACCGGGCTCGCGATCGAGCCGTCGCCGTGGCCACCGAAATCCTGCAGGGTGGCCCAGCGGCGACGATCGTCGACTACGCCTCGGAAACCGATATCGACCTCATCGCCATGCCGACGGCGGGCAGACAGGGCCTCGAGCGCCTCTTCGTCGGCAGCACGACCGAGCGCGTGCTCAGACGGGCAACAGTTCCGGTCTTGACGATCCGCCCCGACGAGGTCGAGTTGGCAGCCCCCTACCGATCGTATTTGGTGCCGACTGATGGCAGCGAGTCGGCCACGGCGGCACTCGATCTGGGTGCCTCGCTCGCGGTGCACGACGACGCCGCCCTCCACCTCCTCTCGGTCGTCGAATACCCCGCACTCGCGGCGGATGGCCGCGTCGATGTCGAACTCGACATGCTCGAAGACAGTGCCGAGGAAATCCTCGACGACGCGGTTGCCAGTGTCGAGGATCGGGGCATAGAAAGGATCGCCCGAGCGATCGAATACGGCTCGGCCGTCCACGAGGCCATTCTGGACTACGTCGACGACCACGAGATTGACGTCATCGTCATCGGCACGGAGGGCCTGAGCGGACTGGACCGGTACCTGCTCGGGAGTGTCGCCGAATCGGTCATTCGAACGGCGCCGGTGCCCGTGCTGGCCGTCCGCGAGGGAACGGCCACGCTCGATAAGTGAGATTAGCCAGGGGTTTCATCCCCTCCACTTCCCGTGACCTCCACATGGGAGAACTGGAGACCGAACGCGAGAAATCGAGAGCCGAGATCGCCGACCACCTCCGCGGACTCGCCGATCAACTCGAGTCTGGAGGGCCAATTACCCTCGAACTGGGCGGCAGCCGCGTCGAACTCGATCCGAAGGAGCCGATCGTCTACAAACTCGAGGGTGAGTCCGACTGGCAACAGGGTGAGCCGACGGCCAAACAGAGCATCGAATTCGAACTAGTGTGGCGCCGCGACGTCGGTCCGGGCGAAGACGCGTCGCTCTCGGTCGAGACGAGTCCCACCGGCCCACAGTAAGAACAGACGCGTTGCTCAGTGGTTTTGTGGAATGGACGACCCGGGCTTGCCCGGCGTTCGATCACGGGTAGTCCCGCTTGCCTCCTCCACCCCGCGACCCTGCGAGCG
>CAZKGF010000129.1:0-6225 GCA_964552115.1 uncultured Halobacteriales archaeon | reverse complement strand
CTGGCTTCGAGTACCAGCGATCGGATATCGCCCCCATCACCAAGGACGTCCAGCAGCGGGTCATCGAGATGATCGTCACCGGTGCGGAACTCGAGGACATCAAGGAGTACTTGCACGACGTAATCGAGGATTTCCAAGCGGGGAATGTGAGCCTCGACGACGTAGCCATACCGGGGGGGATCGGCAAGCGCTTGGACAACTACGACACCGACACCGCCCACGTCCGGGGAGCGAAGTACGCGAATCTCCTTCTCGGAACGAACTTCCAGCGAGGCTCCAAACCCAAACGGCTGTATCTCGAACGCGTGCACTCGGATTACTTCGAACGGATCGAGGCAGAACGAGGGCTTGACCCCGCCGAGACGCCCCTCTACGGCGAGTTCAAACGGGAAACGAGCGGGGGAGACGGTGTCATCTGTTTCGAGTATGCCGACCAGATTCCCGAGGAATTCGAGGTGGATTGGGAGAAAATGCTCGACAAGACACTAAAGGGTCCGATCGCTCGCATCCTCGAGGGACTCGATGTGTCGTGGGAGGAAGTGCGATCCGGGCAGGAGCAGACCGGGCTTGGCCAATACATGTGAGCACCTGTCGTCCCGCCGAAGTCCGATTGAACTAATATATTTTTGTAAAACACAAACTCAGGGACGCCGGAACCCGAAACCATTATGCGTCTGACGACCCTGTTTTCGGGTGACCTAAGAATGGCAACACTCGAAATCAATGATCTCCATGCGCGCGTTGCTGAGGAGGGTGGCGAAACCATCCTTCGTGGCGTTGATCTCACCGTCGAGAGCGGCGAGATTCACGCGCTGATGGGACCCAACGGGAGTGGAAAGTCGACGACAGCGAAGATCATCGCCGGTCATCCGGCGTACGAAGTAACCGAAGGCGAGGTCGTTCTCGAACTCGACGGCGACGAGTTCGACGAGGAGATCCCCGCGGACATGCGGACCTGGGACCTTCTCGAATTGGAACCGAATGAGCGCGCGGCGCTCGGGATCTTCCTTGGTTTTCAGTATCCCGCCGAGATCGAGGGAGTAACGATGGTTAACTTCCTCCGCACCGCGCTCAACGCCAAACTGGACGAACGTGCGGAACTCTTCGAGGACGAGGAAGCCGAAGCCGACGATGACGACGAGGGCTATGAGACGTCGCCGATGGAGGGGCCCGCCGACGACGGCCAGGTTAGCGTCGCCGAATTCCAGGCACTACTCCAGGAAAAGATGGAACAACTCGACATGGACGAATCCTTCGCCAGCCGGTACCTTAACGCCGGGTTCTCCGGCGGGGAGAAAAAGCAAAACGAGGTGCTGCAGGCGGCCGTCCTCGAGCCCGAGATCGCCGTCCTCGACGAAATCGACTCCGGGCTGGACATCGATCGTCTGCAAGACGTCTCGGACGGCATCACTGCCCTTCGAGACGAGACGGGAGCAGGGATCCTCCAGATCACACACTACCAACGTATCCTCGACTACGTCGAACCCGATTACGTCCACGTGATGCTGGACGGCAAAATCGTCGAGAGCGGTGACGCCGACCTCGCCCGGAAGCTCGAGGACCAAGGCTACGATTGGGTCCGGGAGCAGGCGGTCGAGGCGGCCTAACACATGGGAGATTCCAAGACACACCAATGAGCTCAGAAGATCTGCAAGACACTGACACCGAGGCACGGTTCGAATTCAAAAAAGAGGAGAAGTCAGCGTTCAAGACCGGGACGGGTCTCACCGAGGAGACGATCCGCGCGATTAGCGACGACAAAGACGAGCCCGACTGGATGTTGGAACGGCGCCTTCGGGCCCTCGAACAGTACAAGGAGATGCCGATGCCGACCGACTGGCCCGGGCAACCCGATCTCTCTGAGGTGGATATCGACGAGATCGTCCCCTACATCCGCCCCGACATCGAGACCCGCGGTGGCGCCGAGAACTGGGAAGATCTCCCCGACGAGATTCAGGATACCTTCGACAAACTCGGGATCCCAGAAGCCGAGAAACAGGCGCTCTCTGGTGTCGGCGCTCAGTACGAATCCGAGATCGTCTACCAGAACATGCAGGAGCGCTGGGAGGACAAAGGCGTCATCTTCTGTGATATGGACAAAGCGGTCCAGGAACACGAAGACCTGGTTCGCGAACACTTCATGACGACCTGTGTCCCACCGAGTGACAACAAGTTCGCCGCACTCCACGGTGCCGTGTGGTCGGGCGGGTCGTTCGTCTACATTCCCGAGGATACCACGGTGGAAATGCCAGTACAGGCCTATTTCCGGATGAACTCGGAAGGGATGGGCCAGTTCGAACACACGCTCATCATCGCCGAGGAAGGATCCGAGGTCCACTACATCGAGGGCTGTTCGGCGCCGAAATATTCGGCATTCAGCCTTCACTCGGGCGGTGTAGAGGTGTTCGTGGGCGAGAACGCCCACGTCCAGTACTCGACGGTTCAAAACTGGTCGAAGAACACCTACAACCTGAACACGAAGCGAGCGATCGTCGAAGCCGACGGGACCATGGAGTGGATCTCCGGGTCGATGGGATCGAAGGCGACGATGCTGTACCCCTCGACCGTCCTCAAGGGCCCGGGGTCGACAGACAATCACATCACGATCGCCTTTGCCGGTGAAGGCCAGAACATCGACACGGGTGCGAAGGTCTACCACAACGCGCCCGACACGAAATCGACGATCGAATCGAAGTCGATCTCGAAAGATGGCGGCCGGACGAATTACCGGGGCCTCGTCCATATTGCAGACGGTGCAGAGGACTCCAAGACAAACGTGGAGTGTGACGCCCTCATGTTCGACAACGATTCGACGTCGGACACCATGCCGTACATGGAAATTCAGGAATCCAAGGTGGACGTTGCCCACGAGGCCACAGTAGGGAAGATCGGTGACGAGGACGTCTTCTATCTCCAGAGCCGAGGCTTGGACGACGACGACGCCAAACAGATGATCGTAGCCGGCTTTATCGAGCCGATTACTGAGGAACTCCCCATCGAATACGCAGTCGAACTCAACCGGTTGATCGAACTCGAAATGGAGGGGAGCCTGGGGTGACCATGAGTACGCAGGCACTCGAATCAATCTCCGAAGCCCAGGTCCGGCGCATCAGTGACGAGAACGACGAGCCCGACTGGCTCCTCGAGACCCGTCTCGAGGCCCTGGCGGCGCTCGAAGACCTCGAGATGCCCGACGTCATTCGGACGCCTGGCCGGAACTGGACGAACCTCGATGGACTAGATTACGAGACGATCGTCGACCCGTCACAGCAAGCGGAGGACAAAGAGTGGGTTGGCGACGAAAACGTCGACGTGCTGCCACTGCACGAGGCACTGGACCGGGAGGACTCACTCGTTCGGGATCGGTTTGGTGCGGTAGTGGATCCCCATCGGAACTACCTCACCGCGCTGTCGACGGCCCTTTTCACGACGGGGACCGTGATCTACGTCCCCGAGGGCGTCGACGCCGAGGACATCACGATCCGGACGACGATGAACTCTCGCTCGCTGTTCAATTATACGTTGATCGTAGCCGAGCGAAACGCGTCAGCCACGATTCTGGAGCGCCAAGGGACGGGCGAGTCGCTTCCGGGCGAACGGTATTACAGTGGGATCGTCGAGATTACCGCCGAGGAAAACGCGAACGTGCAGTACGGCGCACTCCAGAACCTCTCCGAAGAGACCTACAACTTCCAGGTAAAGCGGGGCCACGCCGACACCTACGCGACGGTCGACTGGATCGACGGCAATATCGGCTCCCGACTGACCAAGTCATCGGTGGAGACGAGACTGTTGGGTGATGGGTCCGAGACGAAAATTGTCGGGGCCTTTTTCGGCCACGCCGATCAGCACTTCGACGTGGGGAGTCGCGTCTGGCACGAGGCCGAGCACACGACTGCCGACCTTGTCACGCGAGGCGTGTTGGACGACAGCGCACGGTCAGTCTACGAAGGCGTCCAAGACGTTGGTCGCGGTGCCTGGGATACCAATTCCTACCAGCGCGAAAACACGCTGATGCTTAGTGACGACAGCGAGGCCGACGCATCACCGAAGCTCATCATCAATAACCACGATACGGAAGCCTCACACTCGGCCACCGTGGGCCAGGTCGATCAGCAGGACCTGTTCTACATGACCTCCCGTGGCGTTGATGAGCAGTCGGCTAAGAACATGCTCGTCGAGGGCTTTTTCGTTCCAGTCCTTGAGGAAGTCGCCGTGGACGAACTCCGCGAAGACCTCGAAGACCTCATCGCCCACCGTCTCCGCGGCTAACCGGTGTGTCCTCGCGACGAAACGCGTAAGGTCACCGGTGCCCGAATCGACTGCATGCCAGAGACGATGCCGACAGCCGGGGCGGAGGCTCGGTCGTGAGCCTCCAGTCGCCTGTGGGGTCGGACCACCAACTGGCGCGGTTACTGCAGATCGGTGTCGTCTTAGAGGAAGTCGTAGAAGCCCGGGCAGCGAAACATGCCGACGAACCGGCGCTGGAACCCGACATTCGTGCGTTTCTCCGAGAGGCGGCAGCCGAGTCGGCGATTCACCGCGAACGGCTGGATCAACTGGTGGCCGATCTCGATGCGAACACGATTCCGTTCGACGAGATCCAACGGTTGGTGGAAGAGCAATACGAAGCGGACGCGGATTTCGACTCGGTTCTCTACGACCAGCTCTGTAACGAGGAGACTGCCTACAAGTTCTATGACGATTTGATCGAGGCGATCGAGGGGTCCGACGCCGAGTTCAGTGTCGAGCGTGACCAACTGTTGACTGTCCTCCGCGAGATCCGTGCGGAGGAAGAAGCGGGAGTCGAGGACGTGACCGAACTTATGGAGGAGCGTGCATGATCGCGATCGATCGATGGGCCGCCGAATGGAGGTGCCAGAGGTGAACTCCGCCAATCAGTACCTGAAGGCGATCTATTTGGTCCAACAAACAGAGGATGGCCCTGCATCGACCGGCGCTATCGCTGAGGCACTCGACGTGAGTCCGGCGAGTGCAAACGAGATGATCGGGAAACTGGAGGCCGAGGACCTGTGCAGCCACGAGAAGTACAAGGGTGTGGATCTGACCGATCGAGGCATTGAGCGGGCGAGAGAGGCGTTACAGAACTATTGCATCATCGAGCGTTTCCTCGTGGAAGTCCTCGAGGTACAAGACTTCAGAGCCGAGGCCAGACAACTCGAACCGGTTATCGACGAGACGGTCGCAGACCGCCTCGACACCATTATCGACCGAGAACCACAGTGTCCGGACTGTTTCGATCCTGGCGAGGACGTCTGTGCGCTACTGGAACTAGAAGCAGACGCCGCGGATTGACGGAGCCATTGGATCGTCGCGACACGTTCAAGTGGGCCTCCCGGAAAGATTGTGTTGCTGGCAGTCCCGTGGTGTAGCGGCCAATCATAAGGGCCTTTGGAGCCCTTGACGGCGGTTCGAATCCGCCCGGGACTATGTCTTCTGAGGTTCGAATCCTCTCAGTCACAAGTGGCGTATTACGGGTCCGGTACGGGCGACTCATCCCCGCATTAGAGCGTCTACCAGAGTTGCAAGAACTCGTCGACGACTTCCTCCGTCGACGTATCTAGTCCATGCCCAGCATTGCCAAGAACTGGCGTCTACTGTAGTCTTTTGTCTACTTTGCGTGATCTCCGTCACTCTCGACCAATGATCACCAGCCGTTGCGCGGGCCGGTCGGTTGCTGGTCTGCGCGTTCGATAGCCACCTCCAACTTGTCTCGGTCGACAACCCTGACGAATTCACCAATTCAATCCTCGTTCGGGGTCACGAGTGTCCTCAGTGTTTTGCGGACAACATATTCCTTAGTTGGCTCCGGGTCGTTTTCACCGATATTGTGTCGTAACCTCATGACTAATCAGAATCATACGCCGAGAGAATTCAATCTCTTTGATGCGAAGGCCCAGGCTCACACAATGGCGATCGGAAGCAGCATCACGATTTCGATCACGCAGGCGTGTGAATACGCACCGTGGTGCGTACTCGTTGGCTCACTCTGACCGTTCGAGTCTCTCGCGGCGAGTTTCGAACTCTTCGTCAGTGAGATCGCCTCGGGCGTGCAGTACGGAGCTCCTCCAACGCTGGATTTCGAGGTATTTCCGATTCGCTCGTGCGCTGGAAGACGAGGTAGCCACCGCCAAGGAGGATGAGGAGGAAGATGAGTGGGACGACCATCCCGATGAACGGCCACCACCCACCAGTAACGCCATA
>CAZKGF010000128.1:0-6242 GCA_964552115.1 uncultured Halobacteriales archaeon | reverse complement strand
CGCCCCTCGAGGACCGTCCGTCGGAGGCGTTTGGCCACGGCTGCAAGGTCGTCCCACATCGGTTCGAGCGCGTCCCACTCGGCCAGTGGGTCGACGTCGTGGGGTTCGACCAGGTCGGCGGTCGCCTCGGAGAGGCGCTCGGCCAACGCTGCTGCCGGGGGGCCCTCGAGGACGCCCAAATCGCTGACCTCGACCTGGACGCCGCTGTCTCGAGCTTCGACTGTTCCGGTAACCCAGACGGGATCGTCGAGTTCGACGTCCGGATAGGCCCTGACACCCGCTTCGGCAAACGCGGCACACGGTGCGACACCAGATCCGTCGCGGATCTGGAAGATGGTGGGGCCGCCGGTCTGTTTGATCTGGACGACTCGCCCCTCGAGTGTGACCGTCTCGCCAGCGTGATCGGCCAGATCGGTCACAGCAATCCGATCCCCGGGAGTCACCCGCTGGGTTTCGTAGTCAGCAAGTTGGACTTCACGGAAACTCAGGTCGCCGTTTTCGCGGACATCGGCCAGTTCGACGATGAGTTCGTCGCCGACATCGTGGTCGCCGAGCAGGTTCGATGCGTGGACCAATCCGGAAACTGATTCGGACAGATCGACGAAAATCCCGTAGTCGACGACGCCGTTGACGGTGGCGAGATATCGGTCGCCTTGTTCGACGTCATCGGGCCCACAGGAAGGTGCGAGATCGTAGACGATGGCCCCCTCGTCCGGCATTGTAACGCCGGCATCGGGGTCGTCAGACGGTGGTGACATTGGTGCAAACTGGGTCCCGGCGCCTTTTCACGCTGTCGAAGAACCCGCCCGGACGGGTCGGAAGGCTTAGAAGACGGCGCGCCCCAGCCAGAATCATGGGGCTGTTCCGGTCGGGCGAAATTTTGGGGATTGCCGAGTCCGCGTTGTCCTTCGCCCGCGCAGCGGCCGAAGAAGCCCACCCCGACGAGTACATGGGCCTGCTTCGTGGCGAAGACGCCCGCACCGTCGGGCTAGACGAAGACGGAACGGTCCTCTCCGAAGTCCTCGTGATCCCGGGGACTGAATCCAACCCGATCAGCGCCACGGTCAAGACGAATATGGTCCCCAACGACATGCGATCGGCCGGTTCGATTCACTCACATCCCAACGGCGTGCTCAGACCGAGTAACGCCGATCTCGGCGCGTTCGGCAGGGGCGAAGTCCACATTATCCTCGGGGCGCCGTATGGGCCGGAGGACTGGCAGGCGTTTAGCCGAGAGGGAGAGCCGATCGATCTGCCGGTCCTGGACGTCGACCCACCTGAAGAGGAGTTCTTCGATTTCACGCAAGCCGACATCGATCGCCAGCTCAGAGAGGAGGAGCGATGACGCAGGTGATCGCCCAGGGTACCTTCGACATCCTCCATCCAGGACACGTCCACTACCTCGAAGAGGCGGCGTCGATGGGCGATCACCTCATCGTCATCATCGCCAGGGCGAGTAACGTCACGCACAAAGAGCCGCCGGTCATCCCCGACGAACAACGCCGGACGATGGTCGCCGCCCTCGAGCCCGTCGACGAGGCCCGCCTCGGTAACCCGGACGATATTTTTGTCCCGGTCGAATCGATCGATCCGGACGTCATCGCACTGGGATACGACCAACACCACGATCCGGACGACATCCGAGCGGCGCTTCGCCAGCGCGGGCTCGACGCCGAGGTTCGGCGGTGTTCCGGCCTGGAAGGCAAGGCCGCCGACGAACTGCTCTCGACAGAAGATATCGTCGACAGAATCCTGGCCGAACGCGGTTGAGAGCGGACGGCTACAGTAAGTCCTCGGCTTCGAGGCGTTCGATCCCTTCCTGCAGCCGATCTTGACTCGCCGCGTACGAAATCCTGGCGTAGCCGGGCGTCCCGAAGGCCGACCCGGGGACCGTCGCCACGTGTGCCTCCTCGATCGCGCGTTCACACCACGCCTCGTCGTCCTCGTCGACCGGGGCCATCAGGTAAAACGCACCTTCCGGTTCGACGACATCGACACCTCGCTCTCTAAACGCGTCGACGAGCATGTCCCGCCGGGCCTCGAACGCCGCCACCATCTCCTCGACGGCCGCATCCGTATTCTGCAACGCCTCGATGCCCGCGTGCTGGACGAAGTTGACCGCACAGGAGACCGAGTGACCGTGGAGTTTGCCAGCCTCACTGACGAGTTCGGTCGGTCCCGCAAAGTATCCAAGTCGCCAGCCGGTCATCGCGTAGGCCTTCGAGAAGCCGTTGACGGTCACCGTCCGATCGGCCATGCCCTCGAGCGTGCCAAGACTGGTCGGTGCCGTCTCGCCATACGTGATCTCCTTGTAGATCTCGTCGGAAACGACCGTGACATCGTGGGTGGCCGCTATGTCACGGACGCCCTCGAGAGCCGTATCCGAGTAGACCGCGCCATGGGGGTTCCCCGGCGAGTTGACGACCAGCATCTCAGTGTCGTCAGTCACTAGCCCCCGTAGATCGCCGAGGGCTGCCTCGAGTCGGAAGTCGTACTGGGCGGTATCCAGCCTGCTCAACGAGCCGCCAGCGAGTTTCACCATCGCCTCGTATGATACCCAGGCCGGGTCGAGGAGGACGACCTCGTCGCCGTCGTCGATCAGTGCATGAAAGACCTCGTACAGTGCCTGTTTGGCGCCGGGAGTCACCATGACGTTCTCGGCGTCGTACTGCGTGAGGCCGTCATCGTGGAGTTTCTCGGCGATGGCCTCGCGCAGTTGGGGAATGCCCGGCGAGGAAGTGTATCCGGTCTGCCCCGCCTCCAGCGCCTCGTTCGCGGCGGCTTTGATGTTATCTGGCGTGTCGAAGTCCGGTTCGCCCACACTCAGGTCGACGACATCGATGCCGTCGGCTGCAAGCGCGGAGGCAGCGTTACTGATGGCGAGCGTGGCGCTCGGAGCGACGCGTCCGACGCGGTCGGTGAATTCCAGAGTCATAGTGTTTCGAGTTCCCGTGCGAGTTCGATCGCGCTGCGAACCGCCTCGGCGCCTTTGTCAGTGCGGGCGCGAGCCTCGTCGGCACTCATTCCCGGGCCGACGATGCCGAGGGTAACGGGCGTGTCACGGTCGAGAGCCACGTCAGTCAGCCCGCGGGCCGCCGCACCGCCAATCACCTGGTCGTGATCGGTATCGCCGGAGACGATCGCACCCAACGCCACGACTGCGTCGATGTCGTCCCGGCGTGCCAACCGATCGGCTGGCAGCGGCGTGTCGTATGCCCCGGGCACCGCGACCGTCGCGACGATGTCGGCGCCCGCGTCGTCGGCAGCCGAGCGTGCCGACGCCGCCATCCGATCGATGACGTCGCCGTGCTTGTCGTATTGCGCGACGACCAGGCCGAGGCGGACCATACCGAAGTCGGGGGTATCCCTCCTCAAAGAACTACCGCTTGGCAGCCTCACATCACACGGATTTTAACGGTGGGGGGTGGTGTGGGGGCTATGGGATCGTCCCCGCCGCGCGAGCACGACGACGCACCCCTCCTCCGGTGGCTCTCCGACGTCCTCCCCTGGCGTGTCCGGATCGTTCACGTCGTCGTCGTGGTCGCAATCCTCGCCATCCTGGCCAGACTCCTCCTCCTGGGCGATCGCGTCGCCCACTGGGATGAGGCGCGCGTGGCCTACTGGATCGACTACTACGCAAACAGCGGCTCGTTCGCCTACCGACGAATCATTCACGGGCCGTTCATCCAACACGTCAACCGGTGGCTGTTCGCCATCGCCGGTGGCTCGGATTTCCTCATGCGGTTGCCGGTCGCACTCATCGGCGGCCTGCTCCCCCTGGCGGCGCTGCTCTTCCGGAAACACTTGCGAGGATACGAAGTCGTTGGCCTGTCGCTGTTTCTCGGGGCGAACGCCGTGTTGTTGTATTACTCCCGGTTCATGCGCAGCGACGTCCTCGTCGCCGCGTTCATGTTCGTCGCGCTGGGCTTGCTCGTCCGGTTGTACGACACCAGGAAACCCCGGTATCTCTACGGTGTCAGCATCTTCGTCGCACTCGGCTTTGCCTCGAAGGAGAACGCTATCATCTACCTCCTCACCTGGGTCGGCGGGACCGCCCTGTTGGCCGATTACACACTGTACCGACCCCGGAGCGGCGAGACGGGCCTGACGGTACTTCGGCGGAGTTGGTTCGGCCGGCAAGGCGGTCGCGTTCGGACAGCCATCGCCAGGCTCTCGGACCACATCGCCCGCCGACGCGATCCCGAGCGATCAGGGCCACGCGTCTCCCAGACACTCCGAACGCTGTGGGGCCGGCTCCGTCGGGGGATACGAACCCCGGCGAGTCTGACGCGGCGAGTCCTTCGATGGGGTGGACACACCGTCGGTGCCGTGATCGTCTTTCTCGGTCTCATCGTGTTCATGTACGGGGCCAGGGGCGATGGCCTCCCGGGCCTGGAGTATCCACCACCCTCGCCTGGCGAAGGGTGGCTAGGTCTGTGGGAAGCTGTTGGCCAACCTGCCACACTACCCGGATACGTGGGCGACACATTGGGTCGGACATACTCCGAGTTTCTGGCCTGGTTTGGCCACACCTCCGATCCGGGGTGTAACAAGGACAACATCATCGACGGCTACCTCTGTTATCTCGGGCAGTACGTCGAGGTGCTCGTCTTTGTCGCCGGGGCACTGGTTGCGCTGGCACTCCTGGGCTTTCTCTGGGAGCGATATGGCCGCACACGATCCCGAAATCTGGTCATGTTCGCGTCCTACATCGGTATCGTCTCGGTTCTGGGGTATCCGTTGGGCACCGACGTCTTCGGTGCCTGGATCGTCGTCCACGCGGTAGTCATCATGGCGATCCCGGCCGCAGTCGGCCTGGGTCTCATCTACAATTGGGGGCGCGAGGCAGCGGTCAACAGGGATACGATCGGTGCGGGCCTGGCGGCACTCATCCTCGTCCTCGCCGGCCTCCAGGTCGGCGTCGTGGCCGCAGACTCCGTCTATGTTAACGACCAGACCGACGACAACGTGCTCGTCCAGTATGCCCAGCCTTCCGGCGATCCCCGACCCAGCCTGGAGACCATGGGTCAGATTGCGGCCAGCGACCGGTCCGGTCCGGACATCGTGGTCTATTACGGGGAGACCGGCGAGCAGTACAACGACCAACGCGCACTCGTCAAACACCGAGACGACTGGAATATCTCGGGGACACTGGATTTCCGCCCCCACTGTGTCTCGTGGTTCAACCTCCTCCCGGTCCCGTGGTATTTCGCCAACAGCGATGCCGATGTCGACTGTTCGCGCTCGTCCGCGGACCTGACTGACCGGCTCGGAACCAGCCCGCCCCCGATGATTCTGTCACTCGAACGTGATACGACGGTCCCAGACGAGGCGCTACAGAATTCCTACGTCCCCCACACGTACGACATGCGAGCGCCGAACTACGAGATGACGTTCTGGATCCACGAAGACTGGACTAGCCAATAGGCCCCGAGCGAAGGCTTATCCTACACGGTGTGAAATCCCGGCCAATGGCACTCGGCGCTCCGGAACCCGTCCTGGGAATCGTCGGCGGGGGCCAACTCGGTCGGATGCTCGGCGAGGCCGCACCGCCACTCGGTGTCGACGTGGTCGTGTCCGATCCGACGCCAGCTGCGCCCGCTTCCGCCGTTGTTCGGGACCAACTCGTCGGGGACTTCGACGACGAGGACACGCTCCATCAGTTGGCCGACCGCGCAGACTGGCTGACCTACGAAATCGAACTCGCCGATCCCGCTGTTCTCGCGGCAGTCAGCGAGGCGACCGACACCCCGGTTCATCCCCATCCGGAGACTCTCCGGCTGATACAAGACAAGCTCGTCCAGTTGGAAACGTTCGACGACGCGGGCATTCCGGTCCCCGCGTTTCGAGGTGTCGAGACGGTGACCGGGTGTCGGGAGGCACTGGCCGAACTGGGGGCACCCGCGATGTTGAAAGCCCGTACTGGCGGGTACGACGGGCGGGGGACGGTATTGGTCGAAGATGACGCCAGCGTGGCCGACGCGATGGAGGAGATCGCCGGCCCCGCACTGCTCCAGGAATTCGTCGATTTCGAGCGCGAACTGGCAGTGATCGGCTGTCGCGGTCGGGACGAACGCGCAACCTTCCCCGTCACGGAAACGATCCACGAGGCCGAAATCCTCCGGGAGACGGTCGCCCCGGCCCGGGCGCCAACCGCCGTTCGCGACCGGGCTCGTCGTGTCGCGATCGACGTCTTCGACGTGCTCTCCGGGCGGGGCGTCTTCGGGATCGAACTCTTCGAG
>CAZKGF010000127.1:0-6262 GCA_964552115.1 uncultured Halobacteriales archaeon | reverse complement strand
CGGGGACAGCTCGATCTTCAGTCGAGTGCTCTCCCAGTCTGAGCTAAGGCGGCGACGGTCGGCGTCCCGAGAGTTGGGAACCCGAGAAAAAAGGATTTCGAATGTGCCGGCTAGGGCAGGAACATGTCCGTGACTTCGTACGCTTCGCCACAATCGTCGCATTCGTACCACCCGTCACCGCGGGCCGCGAGTCGACCTTCACAGGCGGGACAGACCGTACCAGACATCATACCACCCCACGATCGCCAGCGCGCTAAAACCGTTCCGACACCGGCAGTGGCGGGTGTCGGATGGGACCGCGTTCTCAGATCGAGCCGTTCTACGCCTCCCGGCGGATTGAAAGTCTGGGAGAACGTAGCACACCCGTGCAGCTCCGTCCACGACCCAGGCTCGTCGACGCCGGTCTCCTGATCGGCCTCTTCGGCGCCCTCGTGACTGGTGTGTGGGGGCTGATCGCGTCTCCTGGGGACTGGTGGCTATTTGCGATCCATGGGTTCGCCGGCCTCAGTCTCGTGGGGCTCCTCGTCTGGAAACTCAGGAGGGAGCTCCCTCGTCTTCGCGATCGTGAGTGGTCACCGGGCATCGGACTCTCACTCGGGTTGACCGTCCTCGCTTGCCTGGCCTTGGCAACGGGGATTGGCTGGACGACTGGTCTCCTCGGTGGCATCTGGATCGGCGGGTGGACGATGATGGTTATCCACGGCGGACTTGGCCTCCTCGTCGCAGCTGTCCTGTTGGTCCATCTCCTCGGGCGATTCCGCACGCCCACCCGGGAGGACTGGGAGGGACGCCGAACGTCACTCCAGTTCCTTGGACTGGCTGTCGCGGGCGGCTTGGCTTGGCGGGTTACGCAGGCCGTCGGCACTGCATTGGACGGGGCGGACCACCGGTTTACCGGATCGCGGGCCGCCGGTGGCGTGGGCACAGACTTCCCGGTGACCTCCTGGGTCCTGGACGACCCCGAGTCCATCCAACCGACCGATTGGCAGTTGACGGTCACCGGTCACGTCGATGAGTCGCTCTCCCTGACGTACGCCGATCTCCCGGATCCGGAATCGGCCAGTGAAACGTCGGCCGTGCTGGACTGTACGAGTGGGTGGTACGCCGACCGGACGTGGCACGGAATTTCGGTTCGCGAGTTGCTCGAGCAAACGAGGCCGACTGCCCAGGCGAGTTGGGTAACCTTTCACGCTGTGACGGGCTACCGGTTCGGCTTTCCACTCTCCGAGATCGACGATATGCTACTGGCCACACACGTCGACGGTGAACGGCTGACGCATGGCCATGGCTTTCCGCTCCGTGTGGTCGCCCCGGGTCGGCGGGGCTTTCAGTGGGTGAAGTGGGTCACTGCCGTCGAGGTACGTGAGCGCGAGGACTGGGGACGATGGGGAGCGATCTTCCTGAGCGGACTGTAGAGTATTTCCTCACGCCTCGACGCGGGCTTCTGTCCCTGCCAAGAGCTCCAGAATCTGCATGACACCGGAGTGATCGTCCCGACCCATGTCGTTCTGGACCATCGACTTGTACAGTTCGTGTGCGAGTTCGGCCTGTGGCATCGGCGCACCGTACTCCTCGCCAGCGTCGGTAGCGATTCGAAGATCTTTGTAGTGATATTCGGCGAAAAATCCGGGATCGAAATCGCCCCGGACCATGTCCGGCGCACGGTTGTCCAACGCCCAACAACCTGCAGCTCCACCGCTGATCGCGTCGATTACCGCTTCAAGGTCCGCACCCGCTTGGGATGCGAAGACGAGGGCTTCACTGACTCCGACCAGCTGGGCGGCGACGACGATCTGATTGCACGCCTTCGTAGTCTGTCCGGCACCGGATGGCCCACAATGTGTGATGGTCGCTCCAAGTACCTCGAGGAGGTCACGGTGGGCGGCAAGTTCGTCAGGGTCACCCCCGACCATGATCGAGAGGGTGCCGTCGATCGCACCCCGCTCTCCACCGGAAATAGGTGCATCGAGCGTGGCCACGTCGAGTTCGGCGAGTTCGGCTGCAGTGGCCTCTGCGACCGTCGGCGAAATAGTCGAGTGGTCAACGACCGTCATGCCTCCGTCCAACCCATCAACGAGCGGATCCGACTCCCCGTGAGCGCCCACCACTACGTCCTCGACTGCCGGTGAGTCGGGAAGACACAGCAGCACGACGTCACTTTCGGTAGCGACGCCGGCCGGCGATCCGCCATCAGACCCACCGGCTGCAACAAGATCGGCAGTTGGTTCTGGCGAGCGGTTGTGCCCCACCACGTCGTACCCGGCGTCGAGGAGATTGTGCGCCATCGGCAGGCCCATGATACCCAACCCGACGAAACCGATCGTCTTCGATGTCATACCTAGGCTGGCTGGCAGCCTCTGGGGCAAGTAGATTTGGGACCGCTCTCCCGGTCGCACGTTCGCTGTGACTCGGACAATTCTTCTCATTCAGGAAACGTGTTGTGCAGCCGCGGGGAGAGCCGATCGCGTCGTCCACGTTGTGTACCCGGATTCGGCGGACTTTAGTGTCCCATGTACTCTCAGTAAACTGAAGGATTGAGAGTCCACAATCGGCCAGCAGGGCGATGCTCCGAACGTTTAAGTCTCGGCCAGCGAACGTCTGGGGTGATGCAACCCGATAAACAGCTACTCGATCACCCCTTCTATCAGGCGTGGGAGGATGGTGACGTGACGACCGAGCAACTCGCCGAATATGGCACAGCGTACAGTGAATTCATGGACCGGGTACCCGGCTACTGGGAACGCGTCCTGAACGAACTCGATGTCTCAGACGCCCAGGGTGAGGAGGTCGTCGCCGAAGAACTCGAACACGCGACACTCTGGCAATCTTGGATCGAGCACTTCCCCGAGCCGAGCCAGGCGCCCCAGCTTTCGGACCTGTTCGACTCGCTTGAAGGCATGTCAGCGTCCGAACTCGCTGGCGCTCTACACGCGTACGAACTCCAACAGCCTGAGGTCGCCCAGACGAAAAAGGCCGGTCTCGTCGAGCACTTCGATGTGCCTGAAACGGACCTGGACTTTTTCGACGAGCACATGGACGAAGCCGAGCACATCGCCTTTGGCGAATACATTCGCGAAGAGTACGCCGACACAGCCGCATTCGATCGTGGATTCGAACGCGGTGCCGAACGCGTCTACCATAGTCTCGACGCGTTTACGGCGAGTTAAGCGACCAAGGACGCTGGCGGTTCCACCGGACGCGCGAATGGCCGTGGCCGCCACCCCATGCTACTCCCCGTTTTGACAGGGTAGAGATTGTTCGAGCGACGCGTCGCCGACGACAACGGCCCCGCACATCGAACTTTCGCCGTGGATGGAGCAGTAATATTCGTACACTCCAGCCGAATCGAACGTCTGTTCGGTCCGAGAGGAGGCAGCGAGCGTTTCGCTATAACTCCAGTCTTCTCCGGCGTCGGTGAGTTGGGCCGCGGTGACATCGTGTTCATACGGATCGTTATTGACCCACTCCACAGCTGCTCCGACGTCAATTTCGACGACGACAGGATCGAAGGCTGTCGCTACCAATTCGACCTCGGTTGTGTTTCCGGAATTTCCATTCGATCCGCCCCCATCACCGCCATCCCCGCCCCCCGAACAGCCTGCCAATCCGATGCTTCCAACCGCTACTGAGGCCAGAACTTGCCGTCTCGTTGGGCTCATATCGTGGATGGCTCACCCGATGGTGAAATGTGGGTTTTCCTGATTGCGTCCAAATTTCGTCCAATATTCACGCACCCCATGTCAGACTGACAAGTATTGTGTATGCTAGTGGGAAAATCAGATTTGCATCGAGCGGCCAGCAAAAATGCTACACCCTACCCACAGCAATCGCGCTCTCGGCAACCTATTTGTAGCGGTTGAGCAAAGACCGTCGCATGCAGACCCATACGGTCCAGGGAGGCAATGGCGTGGAACTGTCCGTAACGACAGCCGGCCCGAGTGACGGAGACCCGATCGTCCTCGTCCATGGCTATTCCCAATCACGGATGTGTTGGCGCAATCAGTACGAGAGCGACCTGACCGATGAATTCCGCTTGGTCGCTCCCGATCTCCGCGGACACGGTGAGTCCGACAAACCTGTCGGGAGCGAAGATTATCGAGATCAACAGCTATGGGCTGCCGACATTCGAGCCGTGGTCGAGACATTCACGTCGCAGGACCCGGTGTTCGTAGGCTGGTCATATGCCGGGTTGATCCTCTGTGATTATTTCGCAGAACAAGGCACAGATGGTGTCGCAGGGCTCAACCTCATCGGCGGCATTACCGAGAAGGGGACCGAATCTGCAGGCGAGGTGGCGGGCGAGGCATTCGCCGAGATGGTTCCGGATCTCGAAGTTCGTGATGCCGAACAGAGCGTTTCGAACCTGATCGAGTTCCTCGATCTGGTGGTTGCCGACGAACTATCCCTCGAGGATCAGTACTTCATCCTCGGGTATAACGCATGTTGTCCCCCACGAGTCCGTGAAGCGTTGCAAGACCGTTCTGGCTCCCACGTAGAATTGCTCCCGGATTTCGATATGCCAACCCTGCTAACCCACGGCCGAGCCGACCAGGTCGTCTTGCCTGCTGCAGCCGAACGTCACGCTGACCTGATCCCCGATGCCGAACTATCCATCTACGATGGCGTCGGACACGCTCCATTTTGGGAAGCGCCCGATCGGTTCAACGACGAATTGCGTGCGTTCGCACGTCGCTGTCATGGCGCTACGTGAGCGGGACTCACGCTCCGTGGTATCATCACTCAGAAAACATCTTTAGGGATCCCGATCTTCGGACAAGCAACTGGTACACCCGCGGATCTGTACGTGCGGTTCGGTCGGTTGTTGACAGTGAGCCAGGCTGCGTGTCGCTGACCTGCTACCGGGTCGAGTGATGCTGGTCTGACTGGGACTCTAAAAATTGACATGCCATATGAACATCAGACCGACGAATCCGGTAGGGCGATTGTAACCGACGTCTCTGAGTGGTCACCTGAGACAGATGGGCCCGACAACTTTTGGAGAAGTACCCACGAGAGCAACCTCGCGAGCCAGCGAAAGAGGAGGTATGACACGCCGGCGCCGGAGGTAACAGTGTGAACAGTCTTGGTGGGCTCGCGTCAGTCTCGGGCCAGTATCGTCGCGTGCTCGTCGTCGACGACGAACCCGACCTGGCCGAACTGACTGCGACGTTTCTCGAACGGGCAGACGAGACCTTCGATGTCGAAACAGTGACCAGCGCGGATGAGGGGCTTGATCGCTTGGCCGAGGACGACTTTGACTGCGTCGTATCGGACTACCACATGCCGGATCGAAACGGCATCGACTTTCTGGAGGCAGTCCGCGAAATGGATCCCGAACTCCCATTCATCCTGTTCACCGGGCGAGGGTCCGAAGCAGTCGCAAGCGAGGCGATTTCTGCCGGTGTTACCGATTATATCCAGAAAGAGCCCAGCACGGACGGCTACAGCATATTGGCCAATCGCATCGCCAACGCCGTGGATCACTATCATTCCCGACAGATGATTCGGCGCAGTGAAACACTACTCAGGGAAATCATCGACGCGTTCCCACACCTGGTCTACGTCGTGGACGAAAGCGGTCGATACCTACTCGCAAACGAATCTCTCGCAGAATTTCACGAAACAACTGTCGAGGCCATCGAAGGTGAGAGAATACAAGATGTCATCACAGCTTCGGCCGCTCCGATCGTTTCAGACGGTGTCGAAGCCGTTGCAGATTCTCAGGAACCCAAACTGATCTCGGGGGTAGAAGTGGTCGATCCGGATGGCCACGACCGTGTCTTCGACGTTCGGCTGCTCCCGTACGACTATGGAGAATCTGACACCGATGCAGTGCTCGGTATTGCGACGGATGTGACGGAGCGAATTGCCCGGGAGCGAGCCTACGAGAGGACGACCGACCTATTGGATGGGGGCGAAAACATAGCCGATGTCGAGGGCCAGAAAGTTGATCCGGGTACGGGGGACACATCGTGCTCGGATCATCTTTGAGAGACGTCGGGAGTGGTCGTTCCAGTCGGCTCGAGATTTCTAACCCGAATGCATTTCGGAAACCGTCCCATCCGCCGACATGCGGTCTTCGTGTCGGGACCTGCGGTAATGTGATCTAGGAGCCTGTTCCACTCTGAAGCAACCATCGCCTCGCTGACCATGAGACCCCATTCCCAGTTCGACATAACGTTCTCGGGCAGGTGTGTCACGAGTCGCGCGTAGTTACACAAAAACGTAGTAAAATGGGGAAATTCGGGTGCTCGTATCGCGA
>CAZKGF010000126.1:420-6278 GCA_964552115.1 uncultured Halobacteriales archaeon | reverse complement strand
CGAATTCGCCGGGACGCCACACGGTGGGTCGCGGTTGTCCGTCTTGATCGGCCGTACAATGGAAAATGTATCCGGCTCTATCACTGGGATCCTGCCGATGGGTCGGTCCGCCAGAAGTGGACCGTCGGAAGGGATTGGTCACAATTGGCAGATCTCGCATCTCGACTTAGCAGATAAACAGAATCTCCTCGCCGATCCAGGCTTCCCTTCGAGGTTTTTCACGGACGTTGGTAATGAGGCGTTTCTCCGACCCGAACCCGCAGAGTAGTGAGGGGTGGCGCAAGGAATTGAACTTCTGAATTTCACTGCCGCCCGGGACTATTCTGATCGTTGACCGACAACTGGTTCCCGGTACGGCAGCGCAGCCTTTGCGGTCAAGAACCCTCAAGGCCCCTACCAGAGGCCGTGCTAGCCGAATTCAGAGAGATAGAAAGATCGGAACTTTGATTGGATACTTTTTTACTCGTACTCCGATACCGTGCTTTCGCGATGCCAGACGGAGACTTTGACATGATTTGGCGAGAGGGCGTCCCTCCCAGTGAGGGTGACTACCCCGGCCTCGATCCGAGAACCGAGGTGGATGAGGAGCACGGAATCGTCTGTGAGTACGATGCCTCAGTCGAATTGCGGGACGGTACAACGATCTACGCGGACGTCTTCCGGCCAGAGGGCCAAGACGACGTGCCAGCGCTTGTTGGCTGGGGACCATACGGGAAACACGATCCCGTGTCCTACGATCACCTTGCGGGAAGCCATATGCCGGATTCCCGTGCTTCAGATCTGTGTATCTTCGAAGCACCCGATCCAGCGTACTGGTGCAAGCACGGGTATGCCATTGTGTATCCAGATCCCCGGGGGGCATGGGGGTCAGAGGGTGACCTGACCTTCATGACCAAGCAGGAAGCCCGGGATTGCTATGACCTGATCGAATGGATCCCCACACAGGAGTGGAGTAACGGAAAGGTAGGGATGAGCGGCGTATCCTATCTCGCCTGGATTCAGTGGGGGGTCGCGGAACTGGATCCACCCCACCTCGAAGCGATTAATCCCTGGGAAGGAGTCAGCGATTTCTACCGGGAATATGCCTTCCACGGCGGTATTCCTGCGGGATTCGTTCCATGGATAATCAATGACCTGTGGCCATACACCTCGAACCGGCTTGAGGACCTCGAGGCCCTTCAAAAGGAACATCCGCTCAACGATGCCTTTTGGGCCAGTAAGTATCCGGACGATCTGTCTCAAATCACCACGCCGGCCTACGTTGGGGCGAGTTGGTCCGACCAGGGTCTTCACACTCGTGGGACCCTGCGTGCGTTCGAGGAAATCTCATCGGACGACAAGTGGTTGACCGTCCACGGTCGCAAGAAGTGGCCGGAGTATTACGATAACGAGGATAGAGTGCGCCAATTCTTCGACAAGTATCTCAAGGAGACCGAGAGTGAGGTTGACCACTGGCCGACGGTCAATCTGGAAATTCGAGAAGCCTACAAAGAGGGTAACTACCGAGAAGAAACCACGTGGCCATTGGAGCGGACGCAGAACGAGACGTTGTACCTCGACGCGCAGACGAATGCCTTGCGGGACTCGGCTGTCGACTCGGAATCGACCGCGGTGTACGATTCAGAGGTAGCACCTGAAGCTGGTGGCAAGGTCCAGTTCGAACACGAATTCGAGAACCAGACGGAGATAACGGGGACGATGAAGCTGAAACTGTGGGTCGAAGCTGATGGGAGTGATGATATGGATCTGTTTGTGATCGTGGACAAACTCAACCATGTCGGCGAACGCGTCCGGTTCCCCGTCCAGGGATGGTACGACGAGGGGTCGGCTGCGTACGGCTGGCTCCGCGTCTCCCATCGAGAACTGGACCAGGAGCGGTCCGAGCCAAACCGCCCGGTCCACACCCACGAGTCCGAAGAGAAACTCGATGCAGGCGAAATCGTTCCGGTAGAAATCGAAGTGTGGCCGTCGAGTACGGTGTTCGATGCTGGTGAATCGATCCGGCTCACCGTTGCTGGAGACGATTTCCAGACGAACGATGCGTCGTGGCAACATCCTGAACTCGTCAACGAAGGACGCCACATCATCCATACGGGTGGCGAGTACGATTCCCACCTGGTCGCACCCGTGCTCAGGTAACCGCACCCCGCTGTTGACAGTGTAGGTCAGGTTCGTTGCTCAGTGGGCCCGAAACGGTGCGAACGTCACAGGCTCGATTGGGGCCACCGAACTGCCCTGAGTCCGTCTGTCCGATCCGAATTATTGTCTGACTGACAATCATCTCCTTTTCGAGCGAAGTCCTGGTACCACTACATAATATTACCAAGTAATATAACACATGGGTAGGTTCCACTTTTGGTTCGACAATTATTGCTACAATCCGCCGCTGTCCTCAGGATCTGTGTATGTTTCTGGGGGCTACCCGCAACTTTATAATCTCTGCCTAGGCAGTACCTACCGGATCTATGGCAACAGCTAGCATCAGTGATATGAAGGAAATGTACGAGGACATGTACCTCTCACGGTACTGGGAGGAGTCCTTAATCGACGAATACCTCGTCGGAAAACAACCCCAATTCGATATCGGAGCAGGTCCGATTCCGGGCGAACTCCACCCGAGTTTGGGGCAGGAGGCGGCTGCAGCCGGCGTGTGTCAGCACCTCCGTGACGAGGATACGGTAACAGCACCCCATCGCCCGCACCATACGGCCATCGCGAAAGGGGTAGATCTCAAGAAGATGACAGCAGAGATCATGGGTAAGGAGGCTGGCCTCGGCAAAGGTAAAGGTGGGCACATGCACCTGTTCGATCCCGAGGTTAACTTCGCCTGCAGTGGGATCATCGCCCAAGGGTGCCCGCCAGCGGCTGGGGCTGCACTCGCCGCCAAGAAACGCAACACAAGCAACGTCGCCGTTGCATACCTCGGCGATGGCGCGATTGACCAGGGTGGGTTTTTCGAGTCGTTGAACTTCGCGAGTATTCACGACTTGCCTGTCGTGTTCGTGATCGAAGACAACGACTGGGCGATCAGTATGCCGAAAGATCTGGTCACCGACGTCGAAGACGGCTCAAAACGTGCAGAAGGATTCGACATGCCCGGCGTCAGGGTCGACCAGGACGATGCTCTGGCGATTTACGACGCTGCGGGTGAGGCGATCGGCCGTGCGCGTGATCGGAACGGCCCGACATTGCTCGAGGTTCAGGTCCACCGGCACGGGGGACACTTCGTCGGCGATCACGAGCCATACCGGCCCGATGCAGACAAAGAAGCCGCCCAGGAACGTGATTCGATCCCACGGCTGGCCGAAGACCTCAAAGCAGAAGGTGTAGAGGAGAGCACGTTGGAGGACATCCGATCGCGGGCGGAAGCGAAAGCGGACGAGGCCATCGAGTGGGCGAAAGAGCAACCAAAGCCAGACCCGGAGAGGGCGTATGAGGACGTCTTCGTCAATCCACCGTCGGGCGTGACAGACACAGAACCAAACTTCAACTTGGCAGGAGGTGACGACTAATGGCACAACAACAGCAGCAAGCGGTGACCCGGACAGCGACCATGGCAGACGCCATCTCGGAGGCAGTCGGCCACGAGATGCGAGAAAATGAGGAAGTCTTCTACATGGGAGAGGACGTCTATGGCTTCGAAAGCATCTACGATCAAGTCGAAGGCCTGGCGGAAGAATTCGGCCGCGACAGGATCATGGACGTTCCGATCTCGGAGACCGGCTTTATCGGTGCGGCAGTCGGTGCCGCCCAAGAGGGAATGCGTCCCATTGCCGAACTCATGTTCGTGGACTTCTTCGGGGTCTGTATGGATCAGATCTACAACAATATGGCCAAGAACACGTACATGAGTGGGTCGGCCGTCAACGTCCCGATGGTTCTCACCACCTCCGTCGGTGGCGGCTATAGTAACGCCGCACAGCACTCCCAGACGCTGTACGGGACATTCGCTCACTTGCCGGGCATGAAGGTCGTCGTTCCCTCGACAGCGTACGATGCGAAGGGGCTCATGCACAATGCCATTCAGGACGACGATCCGGTCGTCTACATGTTCCACAAACGTCTGATGGGTATCGGGTGGATTCCTGCACCAGACGGTGCCACGACCCCGGTTCCGGAAGAGGAGTACACCATCCCATTCGGCAGTGCAGACGTCAAACGAGCCGGCTCGGACGTTTCGATCGTCACGCTCGGATACAACGTCCACGATGCCCTAGACGCAGCTGAGGAACTTGCGGAGGAGGGGATCAACGCGGAAGTCATCGACCTGCGCACACTCGTTCCCTTGGACGAGGAGACGATACTCGATTCCGTCTCGAAGACGGGCCGCCTCGTCGTCGTCGACGAGGACTACCAATCCTACGGCGTCACCGGAGAGATCATCTCCCTCGCCGCTGAGCACGGCCTGAGTGACCTCGAGGCTGTCGAGCGCGTGGCGTTGCCAGACGTTCCCCACCCGCAAACTCGGCCGCTGGAGGAAGAGGTGTTGCCGGATAGTGATGATATTGTCGAAGCAGTGCACGCCACCGATCTATGAGCGACGGGGGTCGGGTCGCGGTCGGTACGGACGACATCTGGCCGGAGGGTGCTGAAGAGGAAGGTGTGGTTCTCGATTGGCGGGTTTCGGAGGGCGCAGATGTAGCGGAGGGTGAGGTCTTGTGTGTCTTCCAAGCAGAGAAGGTGGATGTTGACGTGATCGCACCGGCAGCCGGGACGGTCGACGAAATCGTCGTTGATGAGGATGTTGCCTTCGACCGCGGAGATACCCTCGCGTACATCGACCCACAGTGAATCTGCCAATGCAGAAATCACCTTCATCCGGAAGAAACGCAGACTCCTTCCCAGGGGCTACCCAGCGCGATGGGGTCGTGAGAACCGATGGCGGATCGGATGGCCCGACCCTCCGTGAAGAACGGACGCTGACCGGGATGCGGCGCACGATAGCCACGCGACTCCAAGAAAGCTACCAGCAGGCTGTCCACGTCACGGTCAGCCGGGAAATCGATGCGGAACCATTGCTGGAGGCGACTCGTCTCGCCGAGGAGCAAACCGGTCAGGAACTCTCGTTTTTCGATCTCTTGATCGCTGCTCTATCGCGAACGCTCAACGTCCATCCGGCGTTCAATGCGACCTTCGAGGACGAGACGCACAAACTCTATGAAGAGCATAACATCGGTATCGCGGTCGATATCGATTCCGGGTTGGTCACCCCCGTGATGCGGGACGTCGAAGCCAAGTCACTCAGCGAAATCAACGGGGTTCGTCGGGAGTTGGTGTCGTCGATGCAGGCCGGCGAGTATTCGATGCAGGACTTCAAGGGAGGAACGTTCACCGTCTCCAATCTGGGGCCGCTTGGGGTCGAAACGTTCGACCCGATCATCAACCCCCCTGAAATCGCGATATTAGGCGTTTGTGCGCTCACGAAGCGGGCACGACCGGATGATGGGGACGTTACGTTTCGTCGAATGCTCCCACTCGACCTCAGTTTCGATCACCGGGTCGTCGATGGGGCCGATGCGGCTCGGTTCCTTGACACGCTGGCTTCCCAGCTTCAGGATTCCGAGGCGCTACTCTCGGACGTTTAATCGAACCTTCTTTTTTGCGAACAGACGGGCATGGTCTCGTACTCAATTCGGCCCTGATAAATGGGGTGCTTGCATGCTACGTGTGGATCGAATAATTGCCTTCAGTGACTGGCACGGAAAATCGACTGCGGGAAGATTTCGTCAGACGGTGCTTACTCGGGGAAGATACTCTCGGGGAGATACGCGGAGACGGTCCAATTGGGGGCGTCGACTACTTCGTTGATTTTGAGATCGACGATGGCGGAGCAGAGAATGTAGGCTTCGGCTCGCGAG
>CAZKGF010000126.1:0-410 GCA_964552115.1 uncultured Halobacteriales archaeon | reverse complement strand
CCGTTCGGTGTGGAGGTGTTCGATCATGTGTTGGATGGCCTTCTTTGTCGCCTCCATGAGATCGTCGCTGATACCACTCGTGCCGTACATCGGCTCGTCGGCCCCGGTCGGTGTGTAGGGATGATCTGATTCAAACTGAGGCTGTTCGATGTCCATATCCGAACGGACATTGAAGCGTGCGGTCACGAACATCGGTGCTTCGACACCGGTCACGCAGACCTCTCCGTCGCCTTGGGCAGCATGACAGTCACCAGTGCTGAACAGCGCGTCCTCGACCTCGACCGGGAGATACAGAGTCGAGCCGGCTGTGAGGTGTTTGATATCTACATTTCCGCCCGTGTCACGCGGTGGTAACGTTCCGTGCTCGCCATCTTCTCCGGGAGCGACCCCGATGACCCCCGGGAATGGGT
>CAZKGF010000125.1:0-6338 GCA_964552115.1 uncultured Halobacteriales archaeon | reverse complement strand
CTCAGCCCTCCAAACGATACCCTTATTCACGCGTCCGGCCACATTTGTGACGAATGGGCGCCGACACAGACGAACCCACGGATCCGACCGATACCGAGGCCTTTAGACGGGTCTGTGACGAGTTGGTCGACCGGATCCTCGACGGTGACCTCGAGCCGGACGATGTCGAGTCAGCCAAGGTCGAGGTCTGTGGCAAATACAACGCGCCCAAGGTGCCAAAGCACACGGAATTATTGGATTACGCACCTGCCGAGCACCGCGATGCCCTGGAGGAGGTCCTTCAGCGCAAGCCGGTCCGCACCGCATCGGGTGTCTCCCCTGTTGCCATAATGACCTCGCCGGAGGGCTGTCCTCACGGGAAGTGTTTGTACTGTCCGGGCGGCCCCGATTCGGAGTTCTCCTCGGCCCAAAGTTACACCGGGCACGAACCGGCGGCTGCACGGGGCAAGCAGAACGATTACGATCCGTACGGGCAGGTAACTCTCCGGCTCCACCAACTCCGCGAAATCGGTCACCCCATCGACAAGGTCGAACTCATCCTGATGGGGGGAACCATGACCGCCCGAAGCCACGATTACCAGGTATGGTTCGTCAAACGGGCACTCCAGGCGATGAACGACTACGATATCGATTCGGACCCGAGTCCGGCACAAGGCCGGAGTTTTGCCCCTGACCCTGAAACGACCGAATTTGCCTATCTCGAAGACGTGATCGCCCGCAACGAAACCGGTGACGTCCGTAACGTCGCGACGACGTTCGAGACCAAACCCGACTGGTGTGGGGTCGAACAGATCGACCGGATGCTCTCACTCGGTGGGACGAAAGTCGAGGTCGGTGTTCAGACGACGTTTGACCGAATCAACCGGGAAATGCACCGGGGCCACGGAACGCAAGCCTCGATCGACGCCAATCGTCGGCTTCGTGACGCCGGCTTCAAGGTGGGATTTCACATGATGCCTGGCCAGCCAGGGATGAGTGCAGAGATGTGTCTCGAGGATTTCCGGCGACTGTTTGAGGACGAACGCTGGCGGCCGGATTATCTCAAAATCTACCCGACTCTCGTCGTCGAGGGAACAGCCGTCTACGATCAGTTCCATCGCGGCGAGTTCGAACCGCTCTCGAACGAGGAAGCGGCCGAACTGGTCGCGGAGATAAAATCGATGATTCCTCGGTATACCCGCCTCCAGCGGGTCCAACGGGATATTCCTGCCGACTACATTGAAGGAGGTGTTTGGAAATCGAATCTCCGCCAGTTGGCCCGCCAACGGATGGCCGAACACGGCTGGACGTGTGAGTGTATCCGGTGTCGAGAGGTGGGCCACGCGGATGGAGAGCCACAAACGCTCGAGCTCGGCGTCGATCGGTATCAGGTCGCCGGCGGCACCGAACACTTCATTAGCGTTGAAGATCGCGACGCCGATATCCTCGTGGGGTTCTGTCGGCTCCGATTCCCGAACGATCCGGTGCGGACGGAGCTAGCAGACGCTGCTATCGTCCGAGAGTTACACGTGTATGGTGGTGAGGTTGGGGTGGGGGGTCCCGCGGAGGATGGGACACACCAACATCGGGGCTGGGGTGGTCGGTTGCTCGATCGGGCAGAACAGATCGCCGCAGACGGTGGGTACGACCGGATCGCGGTGCTCTCCGGAATCGGCGCGCGGGAATACTACCGTGAGAAACACGGATACCGCCAGGATGGCCCCTACGTGATGAAACGCCTCGATCATTAACTTCTACAGGCTAAGTCCCCGTCCTCAAGGAGTGACCGAAGGGGGCGAGTAGGGCGGGAATACAGCCGTACGCCCCACTATTTCCCGAACATTCAAATGACGAACAACTTAACTAATCACTAGTGGTTGAGGAGACGTTCAAGTACGCTGCGAAGCCGGACGACGACGAGACAGCTCTGGCTGCATGGGGCGATATTCAGACGTGCCGAGAAGTGTACAACCACGCCCTCACGCAAGAATACCGCCCACGCCCCGACTACGACAAACCATCATACCGGGACATGCAAAACAAACTCACAGACTGGAAAGACACGTGGCCAGACTGGAAAACAGCATATTCGAAGTGCTTGCAAATGGCTGTTCGACGTATCAAACAAAGCGAAAACGTACTTGACTCTCTCCAAACCCGAGGCTACGACGTTGGACGGTTGAAGTGGAAAGCACCGCGAGAGTTCCGCAGCATCGTCTACAACCAGTCCGGGTTCGACGTGGATCATAACACGGGTCGGACGGGTCACGCGATCGTGAACTTCTCCAAAATCGGTGACTTCCACCTCAACTATCACCGCTCACTCCCCGATGACGGAGAAATCACACAAGTCATCCTGAAAAAAGAGAAAACCGGTGACTGGACCGTCAGTATCGTCGTTGAATACGACCCCGGATACCCGGACAAACCGGCTATCGAAAGTATTGAACCCGAAGACACAGTAGGGATTGATCTCGGCATCACAAAATTCATCCATGACTCGGCTAATCGCTCATTCAAGTCACTCGATGAACAGCGCGACCGGGAGCGAATCGAACAACGACACCGCACCCTCTCACGGAAAGAATACGACTCGCAGAACTGGTTGAAAGCCCGACAGCAACTCGCTCGGGCGTACGACCGGTTGCACAAACGCCGTGAGGATTACCGGGAGAAACTCGCCCACGAATATACAACCCGGTACGACGCTGTGTTCCTCGAAGACTTGGATGTGAAAGCAATGGTTCAGGGTAACAGGAACAGTCGGAACGTCACGGCGATGTCGTGGCGACAAACTATTCAAGCATTCAAACGCCACAGCGAGAAAAATGGGTGTCACGTCATCGGGGTTCCGCCAGAAGGCACAACGAAACGATGCTCACAATGTGGGTGCAATACCAAAAAGCCGCTATGGGTGCGTGAACATAGTTGCCCGTCATGCGGGTTTGAAGCCGACAGAGACTACAACGCAGCCTTAGAGATCAAACGCCTCGGACTACGGAAACTCGGGATCACCGACTCACCTGAAGATGTAGGTCAGGGCATGGCCGAATCAACGCCTGCGGAGACTGCACTCCCTAGGGACTCTGAGGGAACACCCAATGAAGTGTCTCCAAAGCGCGTCGTTGAAACAGGAAGCCCCTGCCTCAAGGAGCCGCTGAAGGCGGCGAGTAGGCAGGGGTAGTTCACCGAAACCGCCGTCCACCACGGGAGAAACACGGATACCGCCAGGATGGCCCCTACGTGACGAAACGCCTCGAACTTTAACGAAACCGCCGTCCACCACGGGAGAGGTCAGACCGTGTCGGGAACGCCATCCAGACGAGTGCCAGTCCGACGATCAACCCGATGACTGTGACTAACGCCACGACGGTGAGCGGTGCGCCGGCCTGTAGACCCATCAGTCCCCCGGACAGTCCGACGAGGCCGACGAAGCCCACCTTGACTTTCCGGAGAAAGGCAGATCGCTCGCGATCGGAGGCCGGACCAACCACGCTACTGAAACCCGCGGCGGACGTCTTCGTCGACGATATCTTCGAATTCCGCTTCGAGGAGGTCTTCGGCCTCTTCGAACGTTTCGGTTAGATCGTCCAGTTGCTCGGGTCGCGTCTGGGATTCGAAATCCATGGGCCCGTACGCCGGACTCTCGAGGGCGTCCATAATGTCCTCGAACAAAGCATCCGGGGTGGTCGGCGCCTCGGCGTGTGTTTCGATGACAGTCTCCAGGCGCTCTGCGCGGGTTTTGGCTTCGGACTCGTCCGCGATCGGTTCTTGGACGCCAAACCGACCGGTTGCGTCACCTTCTTCAGGGAATAGTGGATCGAGGTCGTCGTCGATCCGTCGAGCGACCCGGCCCCCGATTCCCTCGACCTGGAATGGATTTTTCGCATACGTCTTCAGTGCAAAGACCCCGGCCGCAGGGTGGCCGAGGTAGAGATCTTCGCCGATACCCCTGGATCGATCCCCACCGACCGCACGCCAGCCTTGGGGATCGACATCGCTATCGACGACATCCTCCATTATGTCCTGCCAGTCGCGGACACGCATGGCTGGGTGTGGGCGCCCAAGTCGAAAGAAGCCATCGGTCTCGGCGGGTTGTGCCCGTCAAGCCTAACAGGTCCGGCCGTCTGATACTCCGGTATGGCAGCGCCGCTGGAGGGACTTCCGCTCGATCTCTTGAGTCTGGTGGCCATTCTTCTCGGGCTCCTGTTTTCGACGGCAATTTTGATTCGGTTTGGCAAACCCGAACGATTGTATCAACGACTCACGGCTCGCTTTGCCTACGGCGTTCCGTGGGGAACGGTCATCGTTCTGGGATGGGTATTGGTAGTTTACTACTTCGTCCAGGGTGGCTTACACCATCCCTACGATCCGGTAGTCGTTGCATTCCGATCCTGGTCATATTACTACCCGACGGGAATGTTCTTTGCTCCGTTCGGTCACAGTGGGATGGGACATCTCACGGGGAATCTCCTCGCTGCAGTCGTGTTCGCGCCGATTGCGGAATACGCGTGGGGGCATTATCGTCGGCCGGATGCCTCCATGGGACCACCCTGGTTGGCTGGTCCGCGCCGTCGCGTCGCTGTGTTTGTCGGTGCCGTGATCGGTGTTGGCTTGCTCACGAGTTTGTTCGTGCCGGGACCGCTCATCGGCTTTTCCGGCGTCGTCTTCGCTTTCGCCGGGTTTGCGCTCGTCACCTTCCCAATCGTCACTATCCTGGCCGTCGTCGGCAGCCAGATCCTCCGTTTGGCGTATTATTCGCTGTTATCACCGATCGTTACGGCCGAAGCCCAACAACAGTTCGTCTCTCCGTTTTGGGCGGAAATTGCGATCCAAGCACACGTATTGGGACTGCTCGTTGGTGTCGTCCTCGGTCTAGCTGTCCACCGGAGTCGCGAAACACATCCCCGGGCGACCCACGTCTGGTTTGCTGGCGCGACGTACGCCGTCTCCGAGTCGTTGTACGCATTGTACTGGTACGACGGTGCCAACAGCTTCGTCATGTATCGAGGAGTGGGCTTGGGGATCGTGCTCATCTTTGCAGGGTTGATCCCCCTGGCGACGATGCGCAGCGAGCGGGCGTTGATCCCCGAGGCAGTTCGAAAGCCGGTGGCAGGCGTCCTTCCGATGCCGGACGTGCCCCGACGGACCACGGTGTTCGCGATCCTCCTGGTTCCCATTTTGGCGATCGGCATGGCTGCCGTTCCGTTCAAGGCGGCGGACTTGGATCGAACCGGGACGCCCGAGGGTGGGATCGAGGTCGAGGATTACACCATTAGCTATGCCGAAAACGTGGTCAATCGGAATCTTGCGGCGGTTTCAGTCCCGTTTCTCAGGGATTCCTTCGAGGTGACGGCGAGTGGCGTCATCGTTTCCAGCCCGACTCGGGACGTCTGGGAGGAGGTGGTCCCTGCCAGGCAACTCGCGTTCGATGGCCGGGCAACGGTTACCGTCGGGGGGATCGGGTGGCGGGAATCGATCGCCGTTAACCGGACAGCCTGGACAGTGGTCGACGGCGGCAGTACGTTTACCGTCTACATGCGCACCGATGGTGGCCCTCGCCAGCGCGTCTACGTCGATGATCCGGTTTCGGTCCCCGCGATCTTGGACGGGAAACGCGTCTCGATTCAACCTTCCACCACGGGGTACCAAATCGCAGTCTCCCGGAACAACACGACCGTCGCAACCGGGCCCATGCCGACATCTGATGAGCCAGTGACCATCGACGACCTCAGATTCAACAGAAGTGGCCAAACACTCTCAGTCGCCTACGATCGGACCCGACTCCAGATCGCCCGGCTCAAGATCCAGGAACGACCACTCGAGTGATCTCAGCTGGACTGTCGGTGGATACCCAATCCCCCACATTCACCACGTGATGCGGAATACTTCGGCGTCGACCCGTTTTGACGCGTCTTCGTGGAACTCGAACTGCTTTGGAAGGTCGACAGCTGCCTGAAACGCGTGCGTTACTTCGCCGCCGTGGTCGGCGACGAACGCTTCGACGAAGTCGACACTATCCGCATTGTGGATCGAATAGGAGACGTCACTGATCCGGGCGGCTGTCTCGAGGAATGCCCGATCCGCATGCTCGTTGCCAGCTTGGGCGCCGAACGGCGGGTTCATGATGACGGTGGCTGGTTGGTCGGGACACAACGGTATCTCGGTCGCGTCCGCCCGGACCCATTCGACCGTGCTCGTCGTCCCGATCCGGCGTTGATTGGCCCGGGCAGTCGACAACGGATCGGGATCCAGATCGACGCCAACGACCATATGGGGGCCCCGAAGGGCTGCTGCGAGCGCGAGCATGCCGGTTCCACAGCCCAGGTCGACGACGAGGTGGTCCTCGATGTCCCCCT
>CAZKGF010000124.1:0-6377 GCA_964552115.1 uncultured Halobacteriales archaeon | reverse complement strand
GCTCATGTTCTCGCCGCGGCGGGCCTCGTAGAGGTTGACCTCGGCCCGGAGCGTCCGGATGAACGACTGGGCCCCGCCGACCGAGCCGACGAGCGTGAGCGCGGCCGTGGGGTGGATCTGTTCGACCTTCTGGACGTTCTTGTTGGAGACGAAGCGGCCGCCCAGGCTGGCACGCTTGTCCGTCGCGATGACGACGCCGTCGGCGGTGGCGATGCCGATGGTGGTCGTCCCGGTCTTGTTGATTGCCTCGTCGTCGGCGCCGCTTTCGGGAAGCGAGCCGAGTTCGGGTTCGTACGGGCCGCGTGCGAGGCGATCGGACGCCAGCTGTTGGGACGTGCGCTCGAAGTCAGAGCCGGCTGTCGGGTCCTGCATTATGATTGGCTACCGCCGTCGCGAGTAATAAACCACGTGGTCGGACGACGTTCGATTCAGGCGCTTGCACGGTCGTAGGCCGCCCCCAGCCGGGAGACGACGCGATCGATGGGCAGTCGGACCCCGACCTTCCGCGTGAGGATGGCCAGGGGCAGTAACAGAATGCCGGCCAGCAGGCTGAGCTGGTAGAGGGCGAACAGCGTCGTGCGGTACAGGCGTGATGCCATTGTCAGCACCGAGGGGTGGGACACGAGGTGTATAAAAGGGTTGTGGACCTGGATATATTTCTAAAATCAGGATTATAGCGGGTAGCAGGCCTGTAGAGGATAACACAAGTATAGTTGTCTCTAGGCATCTTCGACTGGGTGTTCGGCGGCAAATCCACGTACAGCAGGGATTGGAGACGGACTAAATTTCGATAAGTTATACCTAGCATGAGGATGACGTGCGCCTCTGGAATCCGGCGCTTCAGCGTCTGTGCGAGCCATTCACACGCGAAATACTGGCTATCGATCGATTCCCAAACCGCTAACTGGTGGGGAGTCGACCCACCGGGTATGCGACGAGCCATCCGAACTGACGCGTGTCGATCTACTGTCGGCCACCACGGCAGGACTCCAAAGCCATGAATTACCGCGTGGCACTCGAGGCGGCCTGGCTGGTCCACGATGTCGACAATGTCGACGATGCGATCGGCGTGGCCGTCAGCGAAGCTGGCAAGCGGTTGAACCAGGAGGATATGGACTACGTCGAAGTCGAGGTCGGCTTTACGGAGTGTCCGGCCTGTGGTGAACCGTTCGATTCGGCGTTTCTCGCCGCGGAGACGGCGTTGGTTGGGTTGATTCTGGAGATCGAAGTGTTCAACGCAGAGAGTACCGAACACGCCCAGCGCATCGCCAAGAGCGATATCGGCGGGGCGCTCCGTGACGTGCCTCTCACCGTTCTCGAAACGGCCGAGACCGGCGAGAGCGACGAGGAATAGGGCCGGCACCTTTTTGTATTACTGTTAGTTATTGGGCGTATGGACTTGCCGACGCCCGAGGACCTCCGGGAACGGCGCAACGCCCTCGAGTTAACCCAGAGCGAACTGGCCGAGCGAGCGGATGTTTCCCAACCCCTCATCGCCCGCATCGAGGGAGGCGATGTCGACCCGCGGCTGTCGACACTCCGTCGGATCGTCAACGCCCTCCAGGAGGCCGAAGGGGGCATTCTCCGTGCACACGACCTCATGCACGAGGACGTCGTCAGCGTGGCTCCGGACGACAGCGTTCACGAAGCAATGGAGTTGATGAACGAGCGGGGATATTCCCAGGTACCGGTCTTGCGCGACGGGACGCCCCAAGGGTTGATCGGGACGGGGGATATCGTCGGTCATTCGGAGGAAAACGTCGGCGATCTCCCCGTCGCTGACGTCATGCACGAGTCACTGACGACGGTCGAACCGGACGCGACGATCGACGCCGTCGACGCCCACCTCGAACACAGCGATGCAGTATTGGTCGTCGACAGTGGGCGGACGGTCGGGATCATTACTGAAGCGGATATCGCCCGCCACGTGAGCTGAGTCACGGGGTTAGTCGCGGATGTCGAGGCCGCGTATACTGACACCAGCCTCGCCTGTACGGACCGACCCGATCTGCCGGGCATCTTCTGTCCTGTCGACGAGCGTGTCGACCGAGTCGGGCGAGACCGCCGCCACGAAGCCGGTTCCCATGTTGAATGTCCGGTGCATCTCCTCGTCGGCGACGTCGCCACACGTTTGGACGAAATCGAAGACTGGGTGGGGTTCGAAGGGATCGGTCACGTCGTAGCGGTACTCGCCCATCCTGCCTAGGTTGGCCCACCCACCGCCGGTCACGTGGGCTGCTGCGTGGGTCGTCACTGTTTGAAGCGGGTCGAGAACGTCAGTATAGATTCTCGTTGGCGTCAGTAACTCGGCGCCGATCGTCCGGTCGGGCGCTGGGGGAAACGGATCGGTGTAGTCGTACTCGCTCGTGATCGCTTCTCTGGCGAGGGTCAACCCGTTGGAGTGGATACCACTCGATGGCCAGCCGACGAGCGCGTCGCCCGGCTGGGCCTGGCCGGGAAACAGCTCCGTTTCGTGGGCCAGCCCGGCACAGGCACCGGCGATATCCAGGCCGGTGACGACCTCGGGAAGGACGGCCGTTTCGCCCCCGACGAGGGCAATATCGGCCAGGGAAGCGCCGCGTTCGAGGCCTTCGCCGAGTTCGGCCGCGGTTGCCTCGTCGGGTTCGTCGACGGCCAGATAATCGACGAAGGCGACGGGCTCGACGCCTTGGGCAACCAGGTCGTTGACGTTCATCGCGATGCAGTCGATCCCGACTGTCGAGTAGTCGGCCATGGCTTCGGCGACGAGGAGTTTGGTCCCGACACCGTCGGTCGCCAGCGCGAGATATCGGTCCCCGATGTCGACGAGGCCGGCAAAGTCTCCCTCGAAGTCGCCGACTGCGCCGACGAGAGCCGCCGTGGCTGCCTCGCTCTCACTAATGTCGACGCCGGCGTCGGCATAGGATAGGCCGTCGTCGTCGGGATCGCTCATGGTGGGTGGGCCGCGGGGGGCGGGCAAAAGCCCGTCGGGTGTTGTTGGGACCTATCGTTGACTGTCGCGTTGGGGGGTCATGCAAATCTCGACTCTGACCAATGAGGAAAATGCAGTTCTACGGTCGAAAATTACGCCATCCGTTCAACGACCCTGGCAGCTGTCGAATGACCAACATCAGTTTGGTTCATAAGGATCTGTCGCTGTATCGAGTCGATATACATCTGAGATTGCGTCAAAGTCGTCATCAAATGCGTACAGGTAACCCAGACCTTCTGTTTTCATATATGCGATACTGCAGGCATCGACGAAGGAGAGGGGTTCGTGTTGACGAAATATTGCTTTTCCCGTCGCAAATGCGTCGGTATTGAGCGAGTCGATGTGGAAGCGGGCATTTTCTTCTATGCGATCGAGAAAATCAACTGCGGCGGCATGTCCTGCGTGGGTGATGAGGCCGTTGTGTGTTTCCGCGAGTACATACTCAATAACGACCGCTTCCGGAAGCGATCCCGTATCTACACCACGGAGTATCGGGATTCCAGCGTCGTGGTTGCTATCTTGTTGATATGCTGCTGCGAAGAGGACTGTCGTATCGAGGAGTGCGCGGGGCATTTACTCGACATCAACGCCCCAGGTGTCGTGCTCGTCCGCCACCTCAGTCGACACCTCACCTTCGTAGCCTTCGAAGTCGGCGAACGTCCCCTTTTGTTGTTGGATGACTTGCACGCGGACGCTTCCGTCGTCTTCGAGCTGCCACCGGAGCTGATCACCGTCATCAATATTGAGTTCACGCCGAATCCGGGCGGGGATATTTGCTTGATTTCCAGATACTTTGCTTTCCGCGTTGATCCTTTCGCTGCTCATAAAATACGATAGGTGACCGGCTGTGAAAAACTTAGTGTGTCGAAACACTACCGTCAGTTTTCTCACCACAGCCCGAAGACTTGTTCCTTTATTGTGGGAAGTGGGTGTGTAGCCGGAGAGTTCTTCTGTACCCTGTTTCAAGGTGAGGAATGTATCTCAACCGTATCGGTATAAACTGATTCGTATTTGAGCGAAATGCTTTTGCACACACAACTCAACCATCGAGGTGATGAGTACGTCCGATCTCCCTCCAGATTTGGAATCCGATCGGGAGCGACTCAACGTCGTCACCCAGGAGATGCGGTTTTCGCTCCTTCAGGATATCCTCGCACATCCATCGGAACTACCGACGCTGAAGGAACTCGACTACGTCAACCCGAGCAAGAGCCAAACGACGATTCGCCAGCACCTCCAACGACTCGTCGACGCCGGTATCGTCGAGGAAGTGCTCCTGCCAGAGGACCGTCGACAGAACGATCTCCCGTACAAATTCTATGGGATTAGCGAGAGCGGCCGGCAGTTCCTCGAGGACCACAAGCTCCACCGGGCACAAGACACGCTTCGAGAGATCTACGATCGAGTGGAGAAGAACGATAACGTCAAACGGTACGAGACTGCTCCGCGCCCCGAACGCTGACACCGCTGGCTTTCGCCTCCCAGACGGGGTATCTCTCAGAACTGTTGACCACCCGATTGAGGTGCTAGTCCTTCTGTTCGTCCGGACTGATGAGGCCTATACGGTCCTTTGTGACCCGCTCGGCCTTTTCGAGGACTGTTGTACTATGTCAATCAGTTGTTGTTCGAAAGCGGCTGTAACACGCCCATGCCGCTCTCGGGCGCTAAAAAACGTGTCCAACGAGCTGCAGTCACCTTGCGTGGGGTATGTCAACTCTGCTCGGACCGTCTCCGCGTCACGAATCCTGACTTCCAAACGGATGATACACGACGTGATCCGCATTAGCTAGTCGCGGCGGTATGTCCACTTCCTGAAGGAGAATATCATTCCGAAGAGTGATATATTCATGTGTCCTATGCTGACTCGATGCCAGACCCAGCTCCGGCGTTCGAAGATGTGAACGAGCGCGCCAAAGCGGACTGGAAACACGATACCAGCCCGTTCGACCGCGTGCGGTCGGTGATGCGGACGGCGTACGAGCCCATGAGCGCCGCTACCGTTGCCGAGAACGCCCTCACGTCGGAGCAGACAGCCCGCAAGCACCTTCGCTCGCTGGTCGAACACGGCTACGTGGCAGAGACCGCGTCGCCAGACTCGACGGGCACGTTGTATCGGCGGGCCAAGGACTCGCTCGCCCTCGAACAGGCTCGGCGTATCCTTGACGACACGGATACCGAGACGCTCTCGACGCGCGTCTTGGAGATGCGCGAGGAGCTTCGAGAGTACGGCGATCGGTTCGGCGCTAACTCGCCCGAGGAAGCCGTCCGAGCCCACGCAGATATCGACGCAGCGACGTTACTGCAGTGGCGATCGACACGGCGAAACCTCGCATTTGCCGAAGTGGCACTCGCCCTCAGCGCGGTCGAGGACGCCACTATCGCTCCAGAGGCAGTCTGATGCATTTCGAGAGTGGGGACCGCGAATCACACACGCTTCGAGGCGCTATCGACGTGACGAAACTCGACGCGTTTCGTGATGCGTTTCTGGCCATTGAGCCACTGGCCTCGGGCACCATCGATGACCGGCTCAATCCCCGTGAACTCCGACTCACGATCCCGGATGGCGTCGAGGATGCAGCGAAAACCACGTTTACAGTGCGATGGACGACGGTGAACGACTACAACATCCACTATTCGGATCCGTCCGAGTGTAACCTTCGGTGGGATATCCACCCCCACGACTTTTCGACCCCACCCAACGACCGACACTTCCACCCGCCACCAGACGCGTCAAGCGCGGATAACCACGTCGAGGCCTCGTGTCTCGGGGACCCTTCGGTTGCCCTCGTTGCCCGGGCCGTGCACCTCTTGTGGCGACAGGCACTCGACGAGGGGTCGATGGCCGAGATTAACGCGGGGACAAACCAATCCTGATTGCGCTTCATACAGGTGTCAGTACTCGGGCTTGGATTCGGTCCCTTTTCCGAGCACTGACAACGAGTGCGTCCTCTACTACATTGAGAGGAGAATCTTTGTCCGTTATCATTTGACCTCAGGTTTGTCGGTGAATTTCGATCTGTGTGAGAAGCTGAGGCCAGGGCGTAGGAAACGCCCGCGACGCTGACGCAGGCGATTCGGACTCGTCACTGTGCGTCGTGGTGTGTTCGATCTGGATCTTGACCGTCTCGTACGGGACGTATGGTTTCTTCGCGCCACCTTCCTCTGGATAGTGGACGATTCGATACTCGGTCAGGATCTGAAGGTCGTCGTGGACTGGCCGAACGTCTCGGTCGAGGCGGTCGGCGAGATTGCGAATGCTCTCGGCCGGTCCCTCCATCAGGCTCCCTACCGGTTCTAGGCGGCTCGGCGTTCGGATGCGCTGGAATCGACTTGCAGCGTGGAGGTTACCGACGTATGGAACCGTTTCGCCCTCCTCCCAGTGTTCCGCACGGTCCAACGTGTTTCC
>CAZKGF010000123.1:0-6453 GCA_964552115.1 uncultured Halobacteriales archaeon | reverse complement strand
GGAGCGCTCGGTCGTCTTCATGAACCTGGCCGACGACCCGGCCGTCGAGCGGACGATTACGCCACGGCTGGCGTTGACGACGGCTGAGTACCTCGCGTTCGACCAGGATTACCACGTCCTGGTCATCCTGACTGACATGACGAACTACTGCGAGGCCCTCCGTGAAATCGGCGCAGCACGCGAGGAGGTCCCCGGCCGGCGGGGCTATCCCGGATACATGTACACCAACCTCGCGACGCTGTACGAGCGTGCCGGCCGGATCCAGGGCCGGGATGGGTCGGTGACCCAGATTCCGATCCTCACTATGCCTGGCGACGACGACACGCACCCGATTCCGGATCTAACCGGGTATATTACGGAAGGTCAGATCTACGTCGACCGTGACCTCAACTCCCAGGGGATTCAGCCGCCGATCTACGTCCTCCCGAGCCTGTCACGACTGATGGACGACGGGATTGGCGAAGGGCTGACGCGTGAGGACCATGGCGACGTCTCTGACCAGTTGTATGCCGCGTACGCGGAGGGCGAGGACCTCCGGGATCTGGTGAACATTGTCGGCCGGGAAGCACTCAGTGATCGCGACAACCAGTATCTCGATTTCGCCGATCGCTTCGAAGAGGAGTTCGTCCACCAAGGCTTTCACACAAACCGGACGATCGACGAAACACTCTCGATCGGGTGGGAACTACTCTCTGACCTGCCACCGGAGGAACTGAACCGGATCGACGAAGAGTACATCGAGAAATATTACCTCTCGGACGAGCAGGCTGAGGAAGTCGCCGCGGACTGACCCTCCACGTTACTCGCCGTCCTCCGTTTTGGGGATGTGCTGTGAACTACCTAGTGGCGACGAGGCCGGACCCGATTCCATGAAGACTGAAAAGGGTTAACTGAGTGGGCAGGATACATCCAGGCAAGATGGCCAAGGACGTCAAGCCGACTCGGAAGAACTTGATGCAGATCGAGGATCGCATCGAACTCTCCGAGCGGGGCCACGATACACTCGAGAAAAAGCGCGACGGCCTGATTATGGAGTTTATGGACATCCTCGACCAGGCACAGGACGTCCGAGCGGATCTCGAAGATTCGTACCAAGATGCCCAGCGTGCGATCAATATGGCCCGTGCAATGGAGGGTGATGTGGCCGTTCGAGGAGCGGCTGCAGCTCTCAAAGAACACCCGGAACTCACCACGCAGTCAAAGAACATTATGGGTGTTGTCGTCCCACAGATCGAATCTTCGAAGGTCAGAAAGAACCTCGAAGAGCGTGGATACGGCGTGCTCGGGACGTCTGCGCGGATCGATGAGGCGGCCGAGTCGTACGAGGAACTCCTCGAACAGATCATCCTCGCAGCGGAGGTCGAGACTGCGATGAAGAAGATGCTGGACGAGATCGAGACCACCAAACGTCGGGTCAACGCCCTCGAGTTCAAACTCCTCCCGGAACTGCGAGACAACAAGGAGTACATCGAGCAAAAACTCGAGGAACAGGAACGCGAGGAGATTTTCCGGATGAAGAAGATTAAAGACAAGAAAGAAGAAGAGGAGGCAGCCAAGCGCGAGGCGGCTGAGGAGGCGGTCACGGAGCCGGTTTCTGCGGACGATTAAATCTGTCACGACTGATCCGGTGTGTTTTCCCAACGGCGGTTAACGGACGGGTATGGACTGTCCAGCCTGTGGTACAACGGCGGTCGCCATCCCGATTCCCCCTAAACTTCGGGGGTATCTCCCAGGTGACCCTCCCGGTACTGCCCTTTGTACACAGTGTTTGGCCATGCAGCCGATCGATGATCCGCCACCGGAACCGCCAGACCTGCAACGGATCAGCGACGCGTTCCCGGGTGATCCGGCCGCAAGCATCCCGATGGCACTCGTAATCGGCCTGCTGGATTCGCTTGCCTTGTACCGCTCCGAAATCGCAGACTTACTCGAGCGAGTCGAACGTGCTGGCAGTGATCCGTTGTTGGTACTGGATCGGTTGGCAGCCGACGATTCCATCGATACAGCACTCGACCTTCGCGGTCGTCGCCGTCAACTCGAACAACTTGTGTAACGATTTCCCCGTGCAGTACAAACTGAGTCGGTTTCGCACGACGACTGTGCCCAGAAAACGAGTCGAAACAGGTAGTGGGCCGGGACAAGAAACGCCAATGTGCGCGAGTCTACGTGGGGGACAGCGTTCGTTGCTGTGGCGGCCGCCGGCTTCGGGACGATCGGCATCTTTGGAGAGGTAGCGGCAGCGATCGACCTCCGACTGGCGACACTACTCCCAGTTCGGTTTGCGATTGCCACACTCGTCGTTGGTTGCCTCGCTGTGCTTCGTCGCTGGCCGGTTCCGGCTTCCCCACGGCGGTGGCTCGCAACGCTCAGTCTCGGCGTCGTATATACGTTGATGACGCTGTGTTTTTTCCTTTCGTTGCGCTATCTGACTGCCGGGTTGGCCACGATCGTCCTGTATACCTATCCGACGTTCGTGGTGGCGCTCTCGGCGTTCGTGCTCGACGAATCCGTCACTGGCCGGAAACTGTTCGCTCTCGGCCTTGCCACCAGCGGTGTCGTCTTGGTCGTCGGGACCGGCGGGGCGAGTGTCGACTTGAGTGGGGTCGTGCTGGCTCTGGGCGCTGCTGCCTGTTATGCAGTCTACACGACGGGAAGCCGTCACCTCTCTCCCGACCTGGCACCCCGGGCACTCATGCTAGGTATCCTCGCCGGGACGACCGCCAGTATGCTGGTGTACGGTGCCCTCGATGGGGGCCTCACGCTTCCTTCGGGTCAATCCGAATGGGGCGTCGTCCTCGGACTAGCGGTGGTCTCGACGGTCGTTCCACACCTCCTTTTCTACGAGGGGGTGTCCCGATTGGAGGCCGGGCGCGTTGGGGTAGTGAGTACAATCGAACCGGTCGTGACGGTCGTCCTGGGAGCCCTACTCCTCGGCGAGGCGGTTACGCTTGCGGTGGTCGTCGGTGGTATCTTCGTTCTCGGTGGTGTCCTCGTGACCCAGTCGGCTCCGGACGAACCTGAGACGCTGCCCGAGGCGGCCACACCCCACGACGGCACGGATTGAGCGCTACGGACCAGGTGTGGGGCGTTCCACAGTCCGGTTCGGTTCGAGTTTGCCTACTACCCACTGCAGGAACCGTCTGTTCGGCACGGGGAACGTCCTCAGACGCCCGTCGAGTACCGTAACAGGCCCGCAATGCCCCCGAAGGCAGTCAGGAGTTGTTCGCCCTTTTCGAAATCAGTCGAGATGAAGACAGTCTCAGTCCCTCGCTGATCCGCAATAGCCATGAGATGGTCGATGACGTCTTCTCGGGTTGCAGTCTCGGGCGAGATGGATTCACCGCACCGGCTACACTCGGTCACATCGGGGTCTTCGTTCCGATCGAGTACCGTCCGCTCCTCGTGACCGTTGGGGCACTCGAAGGTCACGACGTCCTGTCGGAGATCTTCGCTAATGAGAAGCTCCTCGACGGCACCCATCATCAAGTTCTCTCGTGTGGCTTCAAATCCGTAGGTCGCCCGGTCGCCATCGTGGAGTTCCTTGAAAAACTCCTCCATTACCTGCTTGTCCTCGAGGACTTCGTGTTCGGCTAAGACCTCTTGGGCGGCATCGACCAGGTCGTACAGGCCCGATTCGTCGGTATAGGCAACGTCGAACTTGCCGAGGACGAGGTCCTGGAGTTCGTGGTGGAGATAGTCTCCATCGAGAAATTCGTCTTTGGTCGGCGAGGGACCGCCGACGAGGATCCCATCCATTTCGTGTCGCTTGGGAACGAACAGATCGTCGGCCATTCCGGCGACCTCCTGATAGAAGTTGTCGATCGCTTCAAGGCGGAGGCGGGCAAACCGCTGGGCTGATTGACCTCCTTTGCGTTGTTTGCCGGGTACCAACGACGATGCCGATTTCACGGGGTCGACGCGTTTCCCCCGCAACCAACCGACGTTGGCCTCACGTCGGTCGAGGACGATCAACCCGAACAAACCCTTGTCTGCGAGCATTTCCGCGAGCGGCTCGGTGAGGAACTCGGCGTCGCAGTGATATCTGAAGGACTGAATCGGCTGGGGTGGATTTTCCAGAACGCGGGTTACCATCTCCGTCTGGCCGCCACCGGTATCGACGGCGCCAGAGAATAGCACCATTCCGTTGTCTGGTGGGTTTTTGTAGTACTTCAGGCGATCTTTGAGGCTCTTCAGTGCATCCTGAACGTTCGTCCGAGTTTCCTTGGATTTGATATTGGAGGCTTCAGAGTGCTCCTGGGTGATGTGAGCGACGATGTCCGAGATTTGCTTGTCCGGCGGGACGTAGATCGAAACGAGTTGGGTCCCGGACCCGCGATAGTCCGACAGCTCTTCGATCACCTTGCGGAACTCGTAGCGCTGTTTGTCGGACTGCTCGGCCTGGGACTCGCTCATTACGTGGATATTGTCGTGAGCGCTGTAAGAACCTGTTGACCCCTGGCCGGCCGTCACATTGATTCGGGGGCTGGGACACCCAGTACGTCCAGCGCGTTGGCGATGGTCGTCCGCGCTGCGGCAACGAGAGCCAGGCGCGACGGGCGTTGTTCTGCGGGTGCATCGAGGACCGGACAGTCACGGTAAAACTCGTTGAACGCTTCGGCGAATTCTCGCGTGTAGGTCGCGACGACGTGCGGTTTACGTTCCATTGCTGCCGCCTCGATTGTGGCGGGAAAGCGACCGATGATGCCCAAGAGTGCCCGCTCTTCGGCAGTTGCGACCGTCCCTGGATCGACGTCGCTCGCGGTAGCCGGTTCGTAGCCGGCTGCAGTGGCCTCGTCCAGAATGCCACAGGCTCGGGCGTGGACGTATTGGACATACGGCGCACTCTGGGCTTCGAAGTCCAGGGCGCGATCCCATTCGAAGGTAATGCCCTTGGAGGGCTGGGTGGCGACGATGTCGTATCGGACGGCACCGATGCCGACCTGATGGGCAATTCGCTCGACGTCCGCCGCCGTCAACTCGTCGTCTCTGATTCGGTCGTCCAGCCGATCTTCGACTTCGTCTCTGGCTCGGTCGACCGCCTCGTCGAGGAGGTCGTCCAGGTCGATACCGGTCCCAGCTCTGGTGCTCATGCCCCCCTCCGGCAAATTCACCCAGGAGTAGTGGACTGTGCCGAGTCGGTCACTGTCGTGGCCCAACAGTTCCAATGCGCTGGCGAGTTGCCCGGCTTGGAGTTTGTGATCTTCGCCGAGAACGGTGACGGCTTCGTCGTAGTTCGCCAATTTCCACTCGTGGTGGGCAAGGTCTCGCGTCGTATACAACGAGGTACCATCGGCTCGAAGGAAGACTAGGTTCTTGTCGATACCAGGAAGGTCGAGTTGCCAGGCGTCGTCCTCGTACACGGCCGCATCCAGTTCCTTGAGTCGGTCGACGATATCGTCAGTGGATCCATCCCGAAGGAACCGTGTCTCTTTGATGAATTCGTCAAATTCGGCAGGGAGGCGGGCCAGGGTGTCCTGCATGCCAGCAAGGACCGTATCGACCACCGTCGACACCCGGTCGTAGGTCTCTTCATCTCCTCGTTCCAGGCCTTGAAGAATCTCTTGGATCGCTGCCTCGGCTGCCTCAGCTTCCGCGGGATCGGCGGATTCGAGATACTCCGACCCGGCCCGGTAATATCTGACCAGGTCGTACTCGGGGGAATCACGTTCGGGTGGGTTGAAGTCGGCCTCGTCGAACGTCTCGTAGGCCCAGGTAAATACGGCGATCTGCCGTCCAGCGTCGTTGACGTAATAGTGCGTGTCGACATCGTATCCTGCATACTCGAGAACCCGTCGGAGGGCGTCGCCAATGATAGGATTTCGGGCCCGTCCAACGTGGATCGGTCCGGTTGGATTCGCGCTTGTGTGCTCGAGGACGACACTCGTGGTTCGGTCGGGGAGTGATCCGTAGTCGTCATCGGCGGCGGCGCGTAACGTGGCCCCAAAGTAGGTTTCGTTCGGTTCGAAATTGACGTATGGCCCGGCTGCCCCGACGGACCCGACGAATTCGAGATCGGAAACGTCGATGGCCCCGGCGATTTCGGAGGCGACAGCCGGTGGAGGTGCCTCGGCTACCTCTGCCAGCCGATACGCGATGCTCGAAGCTAGCACAGCATCCATATCATCCGGTGGCCGCTCGAGGCCGAGGTCCTCGCTCGGATATTCAAGCGAGTCCAATGTCGCTGCGAGGGCCTCGCTCACTTCCTCTCGAAGCGCGAGGAACATACCTGGAGTCTCGCCCGGGAGATAAAGGGCGTTCCGAAGCCCGGCGGCCGAGGAAGTGAACTACCCTCCCCTACTCGCTCACGGCTGACGCCGTTCGCTCCTTGAGGGTAGGGCTTCCTGCTTCCACGACGCGCTTTGCAGACACAGGTGTATCCACAGGGAGCGCAGTCTCCACAGGCGTTGATTCGGAGTATCCCACTCCTACGTCTTCGAGGCCGCGAGAAAGAAT
>CAZKGF010000122.1:0-6457 GCA_964552115.1 uncultured Halobacteriales archaeon | reverse complement strand
CTTGGCTGCCCTCCTCAATATCGATGTGCTGGTCGACCTGGGCCTTCCCGGGCTTGTGGTCGTCTTCGTCGTCGCCCTTGTTGTCCGCCCACTGCTCGTCTTTGTCTCGACGTACGGTGGTCGATTTACCGTCCGAGAGCGGCTGTTCATGAGTGCTGTCGGGCCTCGGGGAATCATCCCGGCGTCGGTGGCGACTCTATTCGCCGTTGAATTGCGCAATCACGCCGAGACACTCACGGCCGAGGCCGCAGGGGCAGATCCAACCCGCTCGAGCGAACTTCTGGCCCAGGCGGCTGCGCTGAATGGTCAAGCCGATTTGCTTGTTGGGACCGTCTTTTTGGTCATCCTCATCACTGTTGTCTTTGAGGGTGGCCTCGCGAGGCACATTGCGGAGTACTTGGATGTCATACCGATGCGAGTCATCATCGTCGGAGGCGGGAAGGCGGGCCGAGCGCTCGCTGAACGTCTCGAAGATCGGGGCGAAAACGTCGTCATCGTGGAGGTCGACGAAGACGCCGTGGAAAAGGCACGTAACCAGGGGTATTCGGTGGAATGGGGTGATGGGACGGACACAGATGTCCTCCGGGCTGCCGGGGCCGAAAACTCGAAGATCGTGGTCGCTGCCACCGGCGACGACGACGTCAACCTGCTGGTCTCCCAATTAGCGAACTCGAAGTTCGACGTCGAGCAGGTCATCGCGCGGGCGAACAATCCCGACAACGTCGATGCTTTCGAGGATCTGGGTGTCCGGACTATTTCCGGCGCAATGGCGACTGCCTGGGCGATGGACAACCAGATCGAGCGCCCCGCACTGGCACGCTGGATGACCGACGTCGGTCGCATCGGCGACGTACAGGAAATCGAGGTTACGGCAGACGAGATCGTGGGTAAGACGATCCGCGAGCTTGGCCCGATGCTTCCCGATGGGTGTATCGTTGCGTTGGTCTCCCGGAACGAGGAAGATACCCGCGTCCCGACCGCGGATTACGAGGTCCAGCGGGGCGATCACTTGACACTGCTCGGACAGCGTGAAGCGGTCCGCGAAGCAATGACTCTCTGCCAGGGCTGATGACGGCTGGCCTCAGGCTCCGTCCTCGGTCGATGGCTCCCGGTGGGGTGCCCACGGCGTCTGTTCTCCTTGCCCACTGGTCTTGTACGTGCCATGGGCAGTTGCGACGAGGACGTCATCCGTGTCGAACACGTCTGCGCGTACCATCGCCAGGCTCCCGCCGATCCGGAGCAAGTCTGCCTCACACCTGATGTCGGTGGTCGCGGGCGAGAGGTAGTCGATGCGCATGTCGACGGTTGGACTCACTCGATCCGATTTTGACATCACCGCTGCCCCGCCAACGGTGTCGACGAGTGCATAGGTTGCGCCACCGTGGATCACCTCTCCGTGCGGATTCGAGAGGATGTCTTCACTGAAGGTGAGTGTTCCTTCGGCGTAGCCTTCGGTCGCTACCGTCACCTCGATCCCCAAAAGTTTGACGAGTGGGGTGTCGTTCAGTGCTGCCGCAAGGTCCATGGCCGATGTGATGGTCTCGGATGGGAAAGTTTCGCCGAACCGATGCCGCGGTGCCAGCCGGATTCAGGCACGCTCGAACTCGATGGCTGCGCCTTGGCCGAATCCGACACACTCCGTTGCCAGGCCAAGATTCGAGCCACGCCGACCCATCTCGTGTAGTAACGTCACCGGGAGGCGGGCACCGGTCGCCCCAAGTGGGTGACCGATGGCGATGGCGCCCCCATTGACGTTGTACATATCGTCTTCGAATCCCAATTCGCGCTGGCAGTACAGACATTGGCTCGCGAACGCTTCATTCAACTCCACAAGATCGTACTCCGTCAGCTCTCGGTCGGATCGATCAGTGAGCCCTCGGACGGCTGGCACTGGCCCAATCCCCATGATCCGCGGATCCACTCCGGCGACGTTGTGCGCTCCGACTTCCGCCAGCATGTCCAGCCCGTGATCCTGCGCAAACGCCCGACTCGTAATCACGAGGCCGGCAGCACCATCGGTCGTCTGGGAGGCGTTGCCGGGTGTCACAGTCCCGTCTGATTTGAAGACCGTCGGGAGGTCGGCCAGTTTGTCGAGACTCGTATCGTACCGGATTCCCTCGTCCCGTTCGATCACGTCACCATCGTCCGTTTCGACCGGGACGATTTCTTCGCCGAATTTACCCGATTCTGTCGCTTCAGCAGCGCGTTCATGACTCCGAAGCGCGTATTCGTCTTGGGCCGTCCTGGAGACATCGAACTCCTCGGCAACCTGCTCGGCGGTCATGCCCATCTGAAGTTCGCCGACGTTGTAGACGTCGTTCAATCGGGGGTGGAGGGTGTGCATGTTTTCGCCCATCGGGACGCGGCTCATGCTTTCGACACCGCCGGCGATCAGCACGTCCCGTTGGTCGGCGGCAATGGCGTCTGCAGCCCGCATGATCGATTCCGCTGAGGAGGCACACCATCGGTTAATCGTCGAGGCCGGGACGGATTCGCCTAGATCGGATAACAGTGCGATCACCCGGGCCATGTTGTTGCCCTGCTCGCTCCGCTGTTGGGCACACCCCCACAGCAAATCGTCTACGACCTCGCCGGCGAGTGCTGTCTCGTCCAACAGCGCGTTGATCACGGCGATGGAGAGGTCTTCACTCCGGACATCTGCAAAAACGCCCTCGGATTTGCCAAGGGGCGTTCGAAGTGCCCCGACTACGACTGGTGTTGCCATGTCTTCTTCGACGAACCCACCGGTGTTAAACTACCGGCTACAGGTGTCCCCACCGGCTAGAGTGGCGGTGCCTATTCCGTGGCGACGCAGGCCGGAAACCGAACCGCTCAGACTCGGGTGGCTGTTCGTGCACGCCATCCATTGCGTTCCGCACGGCTTTTGGCCCCGCGGCGGCTATCGTCTATAGCCAATGCACTCCCGTGGCTGTGAACAGTGCGCGAAAGGCGGCAAAATGGTCATTTTCGTCTATGGCTACTGTGACCAGCGGGACTGCTTTTACTGCCCCTTGGGAGAAAACCGTAAGAACGTCACCGACGTCTATGCGAACGAACGGAAGGTCGAGGCTGACGAAGATATCATCGAAGAAGCCCACCGAATGGATGCGTTGGGGGCATCGCTGACTGGCGGTGAACCACAAGAAGTCCTCGAACGAACCTGTCGATACATCTCACTGCTCAAAGCGGAATTCGGTGCCGACTTTCACACCCACCTCTACACCGGCATCACCGGCGGTGCCGAAAACATGCGGCGGCTGGCCGAGGCGGGCCTCGACGAAATTCGGTTTCACCCGCCCCTCGATCTCTGGGGGGACCTTCACGGAACTGAGTGGGAGGACATTCTCTATGTTGCCCGAGAGGCCGGGATTACACCGGCCTTCGAAATTCCAGGAATACGGGCAGAGCCCGAGTTCCTGGAGTTCCTGGATGAAGGAGCAGCGGACTTTTGCAATATCAATGAGTTCGAGATGAGTCAGGGCAACTTCAGGCGGATGCAGGACGAAGGGTACGAACTCCGTGAAGGGCACATGAGTGCGGTCCAGGACTCCCGCGAAGAAATTCTCGACGAGATGGGTGGCCACGAGAAAGTCTACTTCTGTACGTCCGTCTTCAAGGACGCAGCCCAGCATCGGCGTCGCCTGAAGCGGATGGCCCGAAACGTCCGCCGGCCATTCGACGAGATCACCGACGACGGGACGATAGTCTACGGCAAAACGACCGTCGGGAAGGCACGCCTGGATGCGTTGGGGGTTCCGGACGAGTATTATACCGTGAAATCAGACCACGTCGAGGTTGCGTGGTGGCTCCTCTCGGAAATGGTCGAAGCCGGGGATATCGAACGCGGCGAGATCGTCGAGCAGTATCCGACCGTCGACGGCACCGTCGTCGAGCGAACGCCACTCGCCTAACCCACCGCAACGCTTCTCCTCGTGGGATCGCTACTGATCGCCTGATGTATCTCTCCCACCCGGTTCGACGGATGCGGACCGATCCGTCGCCGGAAACTGAGGCCGAACTCGTGGTTACGGCGACCGAGCAGACGGATCTGTCGACACTCGCAGATCGCCTCACGGATGCGGGGGTTATCGTCGAGGACCGATTGCGGTTTGGCGCACTACGGGTCCGGGTGGCCGAAACCGACGTGGCAGCCCTCTGCAATCACGACGGGATCGCATCGATCGAAACCGCCGCGACGCGAGACGTCGCGGTCGGCGATGCGGGCGAAGATCGCTGAGCGGCTCATGGACTGAACGGACAGACGCAAGCGTTTAATCGCCCGGTCAAGTATTTCGGGACATGGCCGACTGTCCACTCGCGGACGACTGCCCCAGTTTCTCTGAGCGGATTCAAGGGATGGGCTGTCAGCACTACGGCGACAGGGGCGGCGCCGAGTGGTGCAATCACTACAACCAGCCCATCGCCGATCTGAAGTCCCAGCCCGTCAAGCCGGGAGAGGAGGTCGTCGTCGACGTGACGGATATCCACGAAAGTGGGGCGGGGGTCGGCCGTACCGAGGATGGCTTCATCATCATGGTCGACGGCGTGCTCCCGGAGGCCCGTGCCCGGGTCAAAGTCACGCAAGTTCGATCCAATCACGCTCGCGCAGAGGAGATCGAACGCTTGCCTATGGAGGAGGACGAGGCCGAGGAAGCGGAGGCTGCAACGCCGGAGGCTGGTGGCGAAGCCGAAAGCGAGACCGAAGACGGTGGCGAGGAAACCAACCCGCGGCTGGGCAGTCGTGACAATTTTTGGGGCGGCTAGTCTCGGCGGCCGCAGCATCGGAGCAGGTCGAGTAGTTCTTGCTGGAGTGTGGAATCGAGGCCGGTGGGCTTAGGCGGCTCGGTAGCGGATAGCACCTATGGACCTCGCTCTTGCGGGCGACACCGCACTCTGTACAGCAGCGACGGACGGACTGGGGTATGCGTGTGCCCAAGCGCTAGTTTCTGAAGGAGCCAATGTAGCCGTGTGTGGCAGGACTCCCGAGCGCGTCGACCGGGCCCAACAACAGCTGAGTCAAATCGGATCCGGCGAGGCCATTGCGATCCGTGCTGACATCACCGAACCGGAGGACATTACTGCGTTCGTGGACCAGACTCGCGATCAACTGGGGACGATCGACCACTTGGTCACCAGTGCCGGTGGCCCACCGAGTGGCCCGTTCGCCGGGACGTCTCCCGCGGACTGGCAGGCTGCCTACGAGCAGTTGGTGATGAGCGTCGTCTGGACGCTGGAGGAAACACTCGCCGATCTCACGGAGGACGGTGGCACTTGGACGGCGATCACCTCCCGTACCGTCCAGGAAGTTGCCGATGACCTCGTCCTCTCGAACGCAGTCCGGCGTGCGGTGATCGGACTCGTGAAGACCTGTTCGAGAGAATACGCACCCGCACTTCGGGCGAATGCCGTACTGCCGGGTCCCCACGAGACGGCCAGAATCCGCGAACTCATCGAAGACGCCGTCGAACGGGGGGACGTTCCCGATTACGATGCTGGCTACCAGGAGTGGGCTGAGGGGGTCCCTCTCGAGCGCCTGGGCGAGCCAGAAGAACTCGGAGAGGTCGTCGCATTCCTGGCCAGCCGTCGAGCAAGTTACGTCAACGGGGCTGCCCTGCCCATCGACGGTGGTGCCCTCCGGTCGGTCTGATCACTCGGTCCGGACTGAATCAGGGAGGCGTTCGACGACCTCTCGGACGCGTTCGCACTCTTCACGCGGCACGACAAGCATTCGATCCCCGTACCGAGCGACGACCAAGTCCTCGACTCCAACCAGGCTAACGTGGCCCTCTCCAGCGATGACACAGTTCGACGAATCGATCTCGAGCCCCTCGGTCAGCCACACGTTGCCAGCACCGTCGCTGTCTCGGACCCGGCCGATGGCGTCCCAGGTGCCGAGGTCATCCCACTCGAAGCGCGCAGGGACGAGAAATACTGACGCTGCCGATTCGAGTATAGCATGGTCGATACTGATGGCTGACACCGTTTCGAATGCGTGACTCGCATCGTCTTCGAGGGCATCGACGAAGTCCGCCAGCGGGCTTTGACGTGCAGCCGAGAGGAGGGCATCCGGCGTCCAGGCGAACATTCCTGTGTTCCAATACGCCCCCGCGTCGATCAGTTCCTGGGCCCGCTCTCGGGCTGGCTTTTCGACGAACGTCTCGACGTGGGTTGGCCCCTCGACGGTAGCACCCGGCAGAACGTACCCATAGCCGGTCGCCGGACGCGACGGCTCGACGCCGATGGTGACGAGTCCGCCCGTCTCGATGGCCCCGGCGGCCGCGCGTTCGGCCGGGGCCGTCAACGAACCAGCGATGTGGTGATCACTGGGCAGACAGAGGAGCACACAGTCGCCGAGTTGATTCCGGAGCCGGTGGGCTGCGTAGACGAGAGCAGGGCCGGTATCCTTTGTGTCGGGTTCGACCAGCACACCGGCTTTGGGCACTTGTGATCGGACGGT
>CAZKGF010000121.1:0-6537 GCA_964552115.1 uncultured Halobacteriales archaeon | reverse complement strand
GTCGGAATTTGGGCATCTCGAACGTCGAAGTCATGACCGAAGACGATGCGGATGTTGCCGCCCATACACACGAGACGACCGTCGATTGGGAGCGCGTCGAGCTCCCCGATGACGTCCTCGCAATACGCGACCTCCTGCACGAGGTAGTTTCCGATCGACTCGAAACGTTGGCAGACCTCGGCGTTACGTCGTTTACGGACCCAGGGATTACCGAATCCGAAATCAGGAAAATACAAGCCAACCTCCAGCGCCTGATGGACGACGACCAGAGCGAGGGATACGAAGGTATGAGCGTCCTGGCGGAGGTGCGGAAACTTCGGACGGCGCTGACATACGTCGAAACACAAAGCGTCGAATCAGCCCGTCGGTACTTTATCCGGCAGAAAGAGGCTGCTCGGTCCTCCGGGGCCTCCAAGGCCGACCAACGAATGGTTTCTGACCCCCGCGTCAGGCGAGCGATTCGAATGTGCCGGGATCACGATGAGCTCCATCCGAAATTTCGGCGAACGCGAATGTTGGTTGCCGAAACCTTAGGCATCGAGAACGGAGAACGTGTCATCGTGTTTACGGAGTCGCGTGATACGGCCGAAGCACTCACCGACTTTCTCGGCGAACACTTTACCACTCGGAAATTCGTCGGCCAGAGCGACACGGGAAGTAGCGATGGCATGACACAGCGCGAACAACAAGAAACGTTAACGGCGTTTCGAGACGGGGAATTCGAGGTTTTAGTCTCCACCTCGGTCGCCGAGGAGGGGCTTGATGTACCGGAGGTGGACCTCGTTCTGTTCTACGAGCCGGTCCCCACGGCTATCCGATCGATCCAGCGGAAGGGACGGACTGGTCGACAAACCGAGGGGCGAGTCGTCGTTTTACTTGCCGAAGACACGAGAGACGAGGCCTACTTCTGGAAGGCACGCCGTGACGAGCAACAGATGGAAGACGAACTTCGGGCCCTCAAGGACATCGCCGGTGATATCGAATCCGAGTTGGCCCCTCAGACCGGATTAGACGACGTAACATCCGGGGGAACTGAGCGTGTCAACGCGAACCCGCCGCAGGAGACACAAGCGGATACATCCCCAGTACCGAACGCACGATCGAACGAGCAGGGCCAGTCTGGACTCGACGCGTTTTCCTCCAACGACTCAGCCGACTCCCCCGACGTCGCCCGTGCCGGTGCCCAAGAAGCTGGGATCGAAATCGTTGTCGATCAACGCGAAATGGATGCCTCAATCGCTCGGGAGTTATCGAGGAAAGACCACGTGGAGACTCGCCTCGAAACCCTCGAGATCGGCGATTACGTGCTGTCCGATCGGGTCGTCGTGGAGCGCAAATCTGTCGAGGACTTTCTGGAGACGTTAACCGGCGGTGAACGATCACTTTTCGAGCAAGTTGGTGATGCTGCCAGCCACTACCAACGGCCGATCGTCCTGATCGAAGGCGAGAATGTGTTCGGCAAACGGAACATCCACCCGAAGGCTATTCACGGGGCACTCGCGTCACTCGCCGTGGATTTCGGGGCAAGCGTCCTGCGCACGCGCGACCAAGACGAGTCTGCGACCCTACTCGAGACTATCGCGACTCGGGAACAACAATCGGGTGACCGAGAGGTAAGCGTACACGGGGAAAAACAATCCCGGACATTAGCTGAGCAACAGGAATATACGGTGGCGTCAATCGCCGAGGTAGGGCCCGTTACAGCCCGATCGCTTCTCGAGGCATTCGGCAGTGTCGAAGCGGTCATGACAGCCGAAGCTGAGCAACTGGTCGGTGTCCAGGGTGTGGGGGAGGTAACTGCCGAACGAATCAGAGATGTCGTCGCCAGCGAATACGATCCCCAGTAGGTGCCTCTGTCCCAAACGTCGGTACGTTATCGTCGGAGTGCGGCCAGCGTTTCGGCGGCCGTCCGTGCAGCGGCGAGATAGGCCTCGGCGTCGCGGGGATCTTCGACTGTCTCCGCTTGGCTGGTCAGTGACGCAAGTTGGCGCTTCAGCGATGCGCGGGTCCCCTCAAGTGACCCGTCGCCGTCCACCGTTGGAGTGTCCGACGGTAGACTGTCCGAGGTAGTTTCTACTGGCGATTCCCGAGATGGTTGGTTCGCAACTTCGCTGGCAGACCAACCGTCGTCTTGGTCTGAATCCGCCGTATCAGCCGGGGTCGCGTCCGATTCGTCCGTAGATTCGGGCGCTCCGAACTGTACATTCGTGTCGGTATCAGGGTCGGTTACTTCGAGATCGCTCCCGTCCTCAGCTGCCTCACCGTTGCGATCAACCGCCTGTTCACAGGTCGCACAGAATTCCTGACCATCGTATCGAAAAATCGGGTCACCGCAATCTGAGCAGTGTGCGTTGGTCATCGTCGCCCCCTGCAAAAGCAACTCGCTCATTTTTTCAGTTGCTTCCCGCTTTGCCTCGTCTCGTTCGTACTTCTCACGGAGGCGCTCACGTTCTGCTTCCTTGTCGAATTCGCTCATACACAAACGGTGGTCATTCAGTCTGATAAGCGTTTGTAGCCAGGCCCGACCCGAGCCGACCGTGTTCCATGATCCAAAATACCCGCAGCGTTTCGAAAGGATTACCCCCACCCCGAGGGCAGTTTCAGTGACATGCCAAAACTCAGTATTGTGGGGGCAGCCGGTACGGTTGGCGCCGCCGCCGGATACTCGATTGCCCTCGAAGATATCGTCGATGAACTAGTCTACGTAGATATTCCCGAACAAGAGGACGTTACGGTCGGACAAGCTGCCGACACGAATCACGGAATCGCCTACGACTCGAATACGGCTGTTCGCAAAGGGACGTACGAAGACACGGCAGATTCAGATATTGTCGTCATCACGGCGGGGCTGCCGCGCTCTCCAGGAGACAGCCGTCTCGATTTGGCCGAGGACAATGCGCCCATCATGGAAGACATCCAATCCTCACTCGCAGAATACAATGATGACTTCATCACAATCACCACGTCGAATCCGGTCGATCTATTGAACCGGCACCTCTACGAAACCGGTGACCGGCCCCGCGGACACGTCATCGGATTCGGCGGCCGCCTCGATTCGGCACGCTTTCGGTACGTCCTCTCCGAACGGTTTGACGTTCCTGTCCAAAACGTCGAGGCGACAATCCTCGGCGAGCACGGCGACGATCAAGTGCCCGTCTTTTCGAAGGTCAGAGTCGACGGCCAAGACCTTGCCTTCACTGCCGAGGCCAAACAGGAAATTCTGGAGTCGCTCCAGCAATCCGCGATGAACGTCATCGAACGAAAAGGTGCAACGGAATGGGGACCGGGACGCGGCGTCGCACACCTCGTAAAGGCGATCCTCAATGATACCGGCGAAGTCTTGCCCGGGTCCATCGTCCTTGATGGTGAGTACGGCTATGACGGAGTGGGCCTCGGGGTACCGGTCAAGTTTGGAGCCAACGGTGTCGAAGAGATTGTAGAATGGGAATTAGACGACTTCGAGACCGATCAACTGGCGGATGCGGCCGACAAATTAAGCGAGCAGTATCAGCGAATCGCCTGATTCGAAGGGCCAATCATTCCTGCCACCGCTCCGGGACCTGGATCGTATATTTTCCATCTTCTTGAAGCGCGACAATATACTCCTCTCGATCGTACAATTCCATGAGATTGAGTTCGTACTGACCGGGCTCGACTACTTTGATGGACTCGAACTGTTCATTTAGCTCTGCGCGGAGATCGGCCAACTCGGGTCGCGTCGACGCCTCACTCGACCGCTCCTCGGTTTCAACATCTCGCTGTTGGGCCACACCTTCCTCGGTTGTCACGGGGCGGTCGGGACTCGGAGGCAGGTGATCCGGAGAGACAACTTCGGTCCTGGCAGTGGCCTGTGCTGCATCTTCGGACACCGCACCTCCACGCGGTTCCTCAGCGTTTCCACCTCGATCAACAAGCCCCCGGACAGCTGAGGCAGCCGAACCCACTGTCCGTGCGACGTTACTCTCCACCGGCGGAGATGGGGGGTCGGGTGCGTTCTCACCGTCGTCAGGGGACCCATCGGGTGGTTTGAATTGAAAGGTGGTCCCTCCACACGACGGACAGCCCGATAACATCTCAGTCGACCCATCCGCAAAGCCACGGCCGCACTCGGTACACTCGTGGGGCATGAATTAACGCCTGGAGACCAGGGTTTGAATCAGTGTTTCGTCTTTGTGGAGTGTTTCGATCTGATTGGCCGGTCCGATGACAGTGAGTTTCTGTGTTTGCTCACGGCCCATTAACCGATCCAAAAAACTGGCGTCAGCAGTTTCCGATCTGGGGTATGTCTCGATCTCGATCCCATTGAATTCATCCGGGCTGATTTCGGTCATCGTGACTTCGATCAACTTGGATTCCTCGTCCGGAGATAGGCCTTCTTCAAGGATCACGATATTCCCATCTCGAACGCCGTCTAGAATCATGCGGATCTTTTCCATGCTGGCCAACCCAGCCATTCGCGCCCCGCTAATCAAATCGATTTGAACGCCGTCCCGTGGGTCTTTGACTTCTGCCATGTGTATCACCCGAAGTAGTCCGCTATTTTGTCGTAGACCTCGTCCATGTTGTCCCCTTCGAGTGCCGACACCGGGACGGTTTCGTGTTGGGGAAATGCATCGCGGATTCGTTTGATACTCGCATCGTCCAGATCGATCTTATTGGCGAGAATCAACACGGGGAGATCTTGACTTTCGATGATCCCGATGAGCATCGTGTTAACCTGTGTAAATGGATCATTCGTCGCATCAAGGACGTAAATGACGCCATCTACGTCCTCTCTGAGCCAGTGCATCGCTTCAGCGACTCCTTCAGTCGCTTCCCGAGATCTACGGACAGCGTCATCTTCATCTAGGTCGTGTTCGAGGAATTCCGTATAATCGACTTTCGTGGCCACACCAGGCGTATCCACGATATCGATATTTACTGTCTTGCCGTCGCGTTCAATCTCGACGTTTTCTTTCCGGCGAGCCCGTCGAGTCTCGTGAGGGACGTGACTCTCAGGGCCAATGGCGTCACCGTGTTCGGTCCAATCTCTCGCAATCCGATTTGCGAGCGTCGTTTTCCCGGCGTTGGGTGGCCCGTATATTCCGATACGTTTCGATTCTTCGGCGGAGAACAGTGTCGCCGCCGCACGTGATATGCTGTCTTTTAGGTTCGTGAGCAGTCCCATCCTCGTTCCTCCCGGCCCCGGACATGGGGCTTGGGGAGATCGATTGGTCCTGCTTACTTAAGCCTACGTCAGACACGTGTCACAAATGAAACCGCTGCCCGGCAGAAAAGTGAGGTTGAGTGGCTAATAATGACAAGACCTAGATGGACAACCGAGGGAAGTCGTCAACTGCCATTCGGTTCCTTGTTTGAGGCCCCAACCCCCTTGCTTCGGGTGGAGAACAAAACCCGTGCCGCACTTGATCTGGGTTGGCCTATCAGATTATCCAAAGGCCGAACTCTCCCGTCCTACTAGTCAATAATCTAATATTTGATCCCGAGTTCGCTCCACTACGGAATTCGTTTTCAGGGAGAGGTGATAAAGGTTACCTAAAGTAACCTCGCCTTGTTGGTGGGGTGGTTATCAGTTCCAGTGGAAACGGAGGGGTAGGGGGCGGGGAAGGACTATCGTCACCACAATCTTTAAGATATTCTCCGCCGGGACTATGGCAGGTTCGACTGGACGCTCCATTGTGACTCACTCCGTGCGCGAGCGGGGTAGGGGCGTCTTGCGGCACGAATCGGGACGCGCCGATCGTTGATCCACCGGAAACGGAGGGCTCGCGGAGACTAGCATGACTGAGGGGAACGACAGCTTTACGGCCGACGAGGGACCGACACGCGGCGAGCCGGGGGTACAGCCATCCGGCCAATCGCGCACAGATTCGATCAATATTTCGAACTCGGAAAGCGATGGTTTGTTTGACGATTTGGTGAGCGGAACACCCATTTTCGAAAGCAAGGAGGTACTACGACCCTCTTACACACCTCGAGAACTTCCGCATCGTTCATCGCAGATCAATGAGATCGCAACCATACTCGTTTCTGCACTCCGTGGTGACACCCCGTCGAACATTCTCATCTACGGGAAGACTGGGACAGGAAAGACTGCGTGTGCAAAGTACGTGAGCGAGGAATTGGAAACCACGTCCCAACGGTACGAGGTCCCGTGTGAGGTGGAGTATATCAACTGTGAGGTGACAGACACCCAATATCGGGTCCTGGCTCAGTTGGCCAATACATTCATAGAGGACAATCGCGCCTTCGTGAGTACGCGGATTGACGAACTCGAGAATCTGTTGGACGAAGCGAGTTCGAGTCCGGAGCAATTGGCCGAAACGGAGTACTCCACGTTGGCTGATGTGGAAGAACGCATCGCAGAACTTCGGGCTAATCAGGCGGAGTTCGAAGACGTACCAATGACCGGCTGGCCAACGGATCGGGTTTATGATGCGTTTTTCGAGGCCGTAGATTTCCGAGAGCGAGTTGTCGTTATTATGCTCGACGAGATCGACAAACTCGTCGAAAAATCGGGCGATGATACGTTGTATA
>CAZKGF010000120.1:0-6537 GCA_964552115.1 uncultured Halobacteriales archaeon | reverse complement strand
GACCCGTGCGTTCGAGAGCGGGATTTCGACCCGGACGCTCTCGGCGTAGACGACCACCACGAAGATGAGAAGTGTCGTGAGGATGGGGAGGATGTTGCCGGGCGAGAGCAACAGGGCCATCATTCCATCGAGCGTCAGGATCGGTGGCAGTTCGACAGCCCCCGTCAGCATCTGGAACCACGTATAGAGAATTCCGCCGCCGCTACCAGCCGAGATCTGGGGGATAGACAAAATTCCGCCGATGAGGCTCTGGCTCACACCGGCAATAATGAACAGGCCAATCCCGCTGCCGACACCCCATTTGCTCACGACCTCGTCCATGAACAGGATGAGGATGCCGCCGAGGAAGACCTGGGCAAAGATCAACAGTCTGACCCCGCCGAGGCCGATGCCCAACGACTGGGCGACGGCGTCGCTCGGTGGGAGAAAGTTTCCGGCAAAGACCATCGGAAGTCCCGTCAGGATCACCATCACGACCACCAGGAACTTCTGGAGGCCCTGATAGAGAACCTGATCGCGTGGATTGTTCTGGGTGTCTAACCCGAGGAGATCTGCACCGCCGAGCAGTTGCAGAACAATGCTGGCTGTGACGATGGGTCCGATCCCCAACTGGAGGATCGTCCCCTGGCCGCCAGCCAGGATCGATCGAAACTGCCCGAAGACTTCGTTCCCCTGGCCTTGCAGGCCGAACAGAAAGACGTTTGTCAGGAAGAAGTACAGTACCAGGATTCCCGCGGTCCACCCGAGCTTTCGCTTGAATGGAACGTGACCCTCGGGACGCCGGACCGAGGGCATCCTGGTCAGGATCGGCTCGGCGGTGTCCTTCCAACTCATCTTATTCCGCGTCTGTGTCTTCGTCCGGTGTATCAGTATCGGTTGCCGACTCGGTCCCCCGCTCGCTCAGCTCGGCACGCCCACCGGCGGACTCGAGTTTCTCGCGAGCGCTGTCGGAGAAGGCGTCGGCGATGATCTCGAGACTCGTATGGACCTGTCCGCTGCCGAGGACTTTGACGACATCGACCTCGTGGCCGTCTTCGACGACGTCTCGGGCGTCGATCCGATACCCGCCGTCGGTTTCTTCGGCTATCCCGTCTGCAGCGAGGAGTGGTGCATCCTCGTCGAGGCTGCGGAGATCGACGGTTTCCACGTCGTCTTGGACGGCAGCCGGTTGCGTGAAGCCAGATTTGCCGAGAGGATCGTGGTTGTGGAACTCGTGTTTGTCCCGTCCCGCAGCACCCCGGCCACCCCGGTTGCCCGCACCACGGCGGTTCTTGTGCGTCCCGCCGCCGTGGGTGCGCGAGCCGCGCTGGCGTCGCTTCTTCGACGTCATCGCATGGCCTCCAATAAAACGTCGATGTCGGGTGTTTCGTGGATACCGAGTTCGCCACCCGTCACCACGGGCTGTTTGATGCCGCTGTGACCGCCTCTCGGAGGGTGAAGACGCAGCGTCGGCGAAATCCCAACGGCTTGGAGGGTCGTTTCCTCAGCGACCAACGCTTCGCCGAGTGCGTCGACCGATTCGTAGTCGGTGTTCGTAGCGACCCATTCGTCGTCGATGTCGTCGTCTCCCTCGGTGGGCTCGGCCCGGTTCCGGAGGACGAGTGCGACCGACGCTGCACTGGGCGACCCGTGAGCGACGTGGTCGTTTACCTTCGTGATCATCCCGGTGTAGGTGTCGGTCTCGGGCACGAACGTCGCGTGGTTGACCCGACCGAGATTCAACATCGAGAGCGTGTCTCTGACCGACTGACTCTGGTCGATTTCACCGCGAAGTTGAACGATCGCTCGCATCACTCGATCACCTCGCGCTCTTCGAAGGCTCGCTGAGGGACTCTGGCCTCGGCCGTCTTTCGGAGGGCATTGAACGTCGCTTTCGCGAAGTTCACAGTCGTCCGTGTGTTGCCCGACGATCGGGTCCAGATGTCTTCGATCCCGGCGAGTTCGAGGACGTGCCGGACGGTTTCTCCACCAGCCAGCCCGAGCCCGCGAGGTGCGGGCTGGAGTTCGACTTCGACACTGCCGGCTTTGCCAGTCGTGCGGAGCGCAACGGTATGTGGGCGTCCGCAGCCACACTCCCAGGAGCCACACCCCCGGGAGACGTCGATCAGATTGAGCTTGGCGATCTCGATCGCTTTCTGAATCGCCCCGCCGACCTGATCGTCACGTCCCTCTGCGTAGCCGACGAGTCCGTCGCGGTTGCCCACGACGACCACACACCGAAACTTCACCCGCCGGCCGGAGTCCGTCATCCGTTGGACCATATTGATGTCCAGGACTTCGTCCTCCAGATCGGGGACGAGCTGATCGACTAGCTCCGGTTCTTTCAAGGGCAGTCCCGAGTTCAGGGCTGCCTGCATCGATTCGACCTCGCCGTCGACTACCTGGCGTCCCAGGCGGGTCTGTGGTTCCCAACCGTTTTCGGCACTCATGCTATGTCACCGTCCAGCACCGTCTCCCGCACTTCGTCGAAATGGGCGGGGAGGGCCGTGGCGTCGAAGTCCCCACTGTACAGCGGCTCGTCCAGTTGTTCGGCGTACTCGGCGATGTGCTGGCCACGGGTCCGCTCCCAGTCGGCCAACACGTCGTCGTTGTGGGGTACCTCGAGCCCGGCGTCGATTGCTCCTTCCTGTACTGCAAACACCTTGCTTCCCGGTGTCGGGGAATGTAGTCCGATGTCGAGTACTGCTTCGTCGAGATCGGCTTCGACTGCTCGGCGGCCGGCCAGCAGGCCGGTCAGGTAGGCGGCGGGTAGGTTACCCGTCGGTGCTTCCCAGCCGAACTCGGCGAGATCGCTCGAATGCGCAGCGGCGATGGTCCGGTCGCCGGTAGGCCCGGTGACGATCAGCTGCGCCCTGACGTGGCTGTTGCTCGGCCGAGCAACGAGTCGAGGTTTGCCGGATTTCAGCAGGCGCAACCGCTGGTGGTAATCTGTTCGGGCCTCTCGTCGGCGCCGCATCGGCACCGTGTATCGTGGTCCTGTCGCCATCATGAATCACCAAATTGGTCCTCGATGTACCGCTCGAGGTCCGCGACAGAGTCGAACTCGCCGCCGCCTGCTTTGTCGTACAGGTCGCGGTAGTCCGAGCGGGACAACTCGCCCGCGTCGCGGAGTTCGCGGAGGCGCTCGCGTTGTGCGCGGATGCGCCGCCGCCAGCTGTCTTTCTCGTTGTCACGCGCACCGGCCGTCCCTTTGCGGGAGCCGGCACCCGTCTGGTGGCCATACGACCGCTTGGCCTGCCGCTCTCGGGCCCGACCCCGGGAATTACTCCCCGCGGTCTCTGCCCGAATTGCGCCCTCGTCGACCAACTCACGAACGTCCTCGCGGGTGATCGCGTCGGCGATATCTCCCTGTCTGTCGGGATCCAGCCACACGCGACTTTCCCCCACGTCGAGGACGTCAGCTGCGAGTCGGCGCTGGGCACTCAGATCGCTCATTCGACCACCACCTCTTCGTAGGTGGGATTGAGTACGCGGATCCCGCGGTCTTCCGCGGTCTCCTCGATGCGCTCACGTTTGCGTGCACCCACGGAAGCGGCAATTCGAACCGCCTCGGTGTCACCGTCGACGCCTGCGAGGTCGTCCACGTTGTGCACTCGTACTTCCTCAAAGCCAGAGGGATGGAGGCCACGGACGGCCGTCGGTGTCCGGTAGCCCGCTTCGACGGTGTCGCCTTTGCCTTTGATTCCCCGGCGTTGCTTCGAGAGATTGCCCCGTGGGCGCCGCCAGGCAGTCGGAACGCGCTTTTTCTTGTGGTGGTCTTGGCGGTTGAACTGCGGTTTGCCCTCGGTCCGTCGGCGGGCCAGGAGCCGTTCGGCCTCGTCGTCCAACTCGGGTGTCTTCTCGACGAGTCCGCGGGGTCGCAGTTCCGTCTCTTCGGCTTCGGCTTCGGCCGGCGCTTCCTCTTCTTCGACGGCGGCTTCGACCTCTTCGGCCACTTCCAGCCCGCCGACGTCCGCTTTGATGCGCGCTGCAAGCGCCATGCCGACGCCGTCGACATCTGCCAACTCATCCTGACTTGCCGCTCGGACGGCCTCGACCGTGTCGTAGCCAGCCTCGCGGAGTGCGTCGGCTTTGGCTGCACCGACGCCGCTGATGTCGGTTAACTCCTCGGGTTCCTCGGATTCTTCCGCAGTCGATTCCGCTTGGTCATCGCCGGATTCGGCTGCCTCGACGTCCGTCTCGGCGTCAGTGACGTCGGCCGCTGGCGATTCCTCGATTTCGACGTCGCCCACGTCAGCCTTGATCCGCGCAGCGAGCGCGGTGCCAACACCGTCGACGTCGGCAAGGTCGTCCTGATCGGCCGCTCTCACGTCGGCGATCGTCTCGTAGCCTGCGTCGGCCAATGCCGCGGCCGTCTCCTCGTCGACGCCGCCGACGTCGACGAGTTGGCGGTCGTCCTCGTCGGCGGTATCCGTGTGTGACTCGGTTCCGTTCGGCCCTTCGTCTTCAGCCATCAGGCACCACCTCGGGACGGTTTGGCGGTAATGTAGACCCCGTCCTGGAAGACGCGGACGTCCTTGTCCTGGACGCGGGTCAACTGTTCGATGTCCGCGGCCGTTTGCCCGACCGCTTCGATGTCGGGCCCGCGGAGTGTGACTTCCTCTTCGCTCACCTCGACTTCTGTCTCACCGTGGATGGGCGTCCGACGTGGTGCCGTCTCGCCGAGGAAGTTCTCGATGACGACCTCGTCGTTCTCGACACGAACCTGCATCGGAAAGTGGGAGTAGAACACTTCCATCTCGTACTCCCAGCCCTCGGTCACACCGTGGAACATGTTCTCCACATGGCTCTCGAATGTGCCGAGCGTCGCTCTGGTCTTGGCGTCAGATTCGTCGCTTTCAATGACGACCGTGTCGTCGTCGACGGCGACGGAGACATCCGGATACCAGAGCCGGCGGGTTACGCTCCCGTTTGGGCCCTCGACGGTGAGCTCGAGATGGTCTATCTCGGCGCTCACGTCTGCTGGTGTCTGTATTTCAACTCGTGGCATTGTCAGTATACGTATGCGATCACCTGGCCACCGATGCCCGTCTCTCGGGCCTCGTAGTGGCTCATGACACCCTGGCTCGTGGTCACGACGAGCGTCCCGTAGTCACGGGCGGGGAGGAACCGCTTCTCCCATTTTTCGAACTCGTCGGCTGCCGCCGCGTAGCGGGGCTTGACCGGGCCGCAGGCGTTGATGGATCCTTTTAATTCGACTTCGAACCGACCGGCTTTGCCGTCGTCGACGACTTCGAAGCCGCCGATGTACCCGCGGTCGTAGAAGACCTCGAGTACGCTACCGATCTCGTCCGAAGCGGGCGTTACGTTCTGCCGCAAGTGGCCGACGCTCTCCGCGTTATCGATAGCCGAGAGCGCGCTCGCGAGTGGGTCGTTGCCTGTCATGAGTACTTCTTGAACCCCATCCTCCGGGAGACTTCCCGGAAACATTGCCGACAGAGCCAGATGTCGTACTTACCGACAAGGCCCTGTTCTCGGCCGCAACGCTGGCAGGCACGGAGCTGTCCGGTGGCCTTCGAGGCCTGCTCGCCAGTCGCTTCGCCCGATGTCTCTTCGTCTGTGTTGCTCTCGCTCATCGGCTCACCTCCACGTCGAAGGTGTCCTCGACGAACGCGATCGCGTCCGCCACGTCGAGTCGGTGCCGTGTCGGAATCTGTCGGGATGCCTGATCCCGCTTGGACACCCGGTAGCCCGGCCTGACGAGGTTGACCGTCACGTCGAGCCCGAAGATGCCTATGTTGGGATCGTACTCCTGGTCGGGGAAGTCCGTGTGTTCCTCGACACCGAAGCTGAAATTGCCGGTATCGTCGAACTGCGCCGCCTGGAGGTCGACCAGTGGCAAGGCCGTTTCGAGGAACGACTCGGCGGCTTCGTCACGCAGGGTGACCTTCGTCCCGATCGGATCTCCCTCACGGATGTCGAACGCCGGCTCGGTGGCCGTCGCTGTCGTCCGAACGGGTTGTTGTCCGGCAACGGCCGCCAGGATTTCTTCTGCATTGGCGAGTTCGCGTCCGCCCTGTCCGATTCCCATGTGGACGACGACCTTCTCGATCCGGGGCTCGCGCATGTCGTGGAACTCCCCGCCGGATTCGGTCTCGGAGCTCATTCTTCAGCACCTCCCGAATCCGCCTGCTCAGCCTCGTCGACGTCGGCCTCGTGTTCGTCGTCAGCGTCGGTCTCGTCTGGCTCGGGCGTCGAGTCGGCTTCGGATTCGTCTTCGACGAAGTTCTCGTCGATCACGACCACGTAATCGGCGATCGTCTCGAATCCGGAGCCGTCGTCCTGGGAGACGATGACGTTGTTCGCGTTGCTCCCGGGTGTAACTTGAATCGACTCGATCGTGCCGATTTCACCCGCGTGGCGGCCGTCTACGGCCGTCACGAGTGCGCCTTCCTCGTATTCGAAGTGCGCAACGATCTCGCCGTCGTCGTTGCCAACGACGAGCGAGTCACCCCCATCGTAGGGGGAATCCGAATCGACCAACAGGGTCTCGCCGTCGTGCAGCGTCAACTGGACCGTGTCCGCACCGACGGTCTG
>CAZKGF010000119.1:0-6539 GCA_964552115.1 uncultured Halobacteriales archaeon | reverse complement strand
CCCGCACCAGCGTTGGGTAGATCGGGAGTCCATGGTGAAAGCCCACCGCTTTAGGGTGGGTAGCTTACAGGGAGACGAACGTTTTTCTGCGGGACCGCGGCCACTGCTCCCCGATGGCTCAAGACACGTATCAACAGCGATCGAAGCGAGACGAAAATCGCCAGCGGGCATCGGATTCGCAACCCAACGACAACGTTTATGCGACGGCCAGCCCTGCTCGCGGTTACGCTATGGGTTCGATCGAAGAGATCTACGAGGATCTCGACGCCGATGACATCTCCGAGTCGGAGTTTCGCGAAGCCGTCGCTGACAAGGTCGACCAGATGGGCGGTCTGGCCGACGAGGAAACTGCGGCGATGCTCATCGCCCACGAACTCGCCGACACCGACGTCGAGACCGTTGCCGACATCGAGGCCGGTTTGGACGAAGTCGCGTTCGTCGCGAAAGTGCTCTCCATCGGTGATCTCCGGACATTCGAGCGCGACGGCGACGACGAAGATGGTCGCGTGCTCAACGTCGAAGCAGCCGACGAGACGGGCGCCGTTCGGCTGGCCTTCTGGGACCGCCGAGCCGAGGCCGTCGCGGAGGGCGACATCGAAGTTGGCGATGTCCTTCGAATCCGGGGGCGGCCCAAAGACGGGTATAACGGCATCGAAGTGAGCGTCGACGATGCCGAACTCGACACTGAGACCGAGATCGCTGTCGAGCCGGGCGACGGGGCGAACATCGACTCGCTCACCCTTGGCCAGTCCGACGTGACCCTCCAGGGACTCGTGCTCGAAACAGGGACGGTTCGGACCTTCGATCGCGACGATGGCACGGAAGGTCGGGTTTCGAATATCTCCCTGGGTGACGAGACCGGGCGCATCAGGGTGACTTTGTGGGACGACAAGGCTGATCGCGCCACCGAACTCGATCCAGGAACAACCGTCGAAGTGGTCGATGGGTACGTTCGCGAACGGGACGGCTCGCTCGAACTGCACGTGGGCGACCGAGGGGCTGTCGACGAGATCGACGACAAAGTCGATTTCGAACCGGAGTCCACCCCCATCGCCGATGTCGAACTCGACGAGACCGTCGACATCGCTGGCGTCGTGCGCTCATCGGACCCGACGCGAACCTTCGACCGCGACGACGGTTCCGAGGGGCAGGTACGCAATATCAGGCTGCAAGACGAGAGTGATGACATCAGGGTGGCCCTCTGGGGAGACCTCGCCGACAAGGACATCCAGCCCGGCGACGAGGTGTTCGCGGCTGACGTCGACATTCAGGAAGGCTGGCAAGACGATCTCGAGGCATCTGCGAACTGGCAGTCGACCGTCGTCGTTCTCGAAGACGGGTCGACAGCACCGCCGGAGCCAACCCCAGAAACCGACGCCGACGCAGCGACGCTCGAAACGTTTAGTGACGGTGGCGACGCGGCAGTCGAAGGCGAAGAAACTGAATTTACGGGGACGGTCGTCCAGACAGGCCAACCAGTCGTGCTCGACGATGGAAGCGAAACCGTGACTGTTTCGACCGACGAACGCCTCCAACTCGGCGAGGAGGTAACAGTCCGTGGAGAGTTACGTAACGGACGACTCGATGCCGACGAAGTCCTTTGACGTTTTCGGAAACCCTTAAGGCGGTTTCATTCCCCTCTGTTCTTATGAGCGTCGAGCTGCCCGTTGCACCCGTTGACGCACTCATCAGACGAGAAGCTGGCGGGTTGCGGGTCAGCGCCGATGCAGCCGAGGAACTAGCGAGGCGGATTCAACAGGCCGGTGCCGACATGGCCGTGCATGCAGCCGACAACGCCTCTGATGACGGCCGGAAGACGCTAATGGCCCAAGATTTCGACGTCTCGGACCCGGCTGAAAAAGGAGAACTGGCACTCCCAATAGCACCGATCGACCGGATCGCCCGTCTGGACATCGAAGATCGTTATCGGGTGGCGATGGATGCACGGCTCGCGTTGGCGAGTCGGCTCGAAGCGTTTGCCACGGACGTGGCAGCGGCCGCAGCGGTCTTGGCGGCCCACGCCGATCGGCGGACCATCAAAGGGGAGGACGTGGAACTCTATTTCGAACTCAAGCAGTATTTTGAATGAACTTCGGTCATCGCGAGGTCTGCCTCGAACACGAGACTGGTCCGCGCCATCCGGAGAGTCCCGATCGAATTCGGGCGATCCGCCAAGGTCTCAAAGACTGTTATAGCGTCACCTACGTCGACGCACCTGACGCCACTCGCGAGGCAATCGAAGCGATTCACGACGCGAATTACGTCGCCGATTTCGAGACGTTCTGTGAACAGGGAGGCGGCAACTGGGACGCTGACACCGCTGCGGTTCCCAAATCCTGGGACGCAGCACTCGCGAGCGCGGGGTTGGCAATCTGGGTGGCAGAAGCGGCCCTCGACGGTGCCGATGGCCGAAACACGCCATTTTCGCTGGGCCGCCCGCCCGGCCATCACGCTGTCGCCGACGACGCGATGGGATTTTGCTTTTTCAACAACGCCGCGGTAGCTGCACAGTCCGTTCTCGATGACGGGGCCGCTGAACGCGTCGTGATTCTCGACTGGGATGTCCACCACGGGAATGGAACCCAGAATCTCTTCTACGACCGTGATGACGTGTATTACGTATCGATGCACGAGCGAGGACTCTATCCGGGAACCGGTGCGATGAGCGAAACCGGTTCGGGACAGGGGAGCGGGACGACGCTGAACTTCGCGTTCCCGCCGGGGACCACTCACTCAGCCTACCTAGCTGCATTGGACGACGTCGTGGCTCACGAACTGACGGCGTACGATCCGGATCTGTTACTCGTCTCGGCCGGCTTCGACGCACACGAACACGATCCGATTTCACGGATGCGAGTTTCGACGGAAGCCTACGGGCGTATGGCGAAGCGGCTTCGAGAGATGGCCGCGGCAACGAACGCAGCGCTGGGCTTTGTCCTCGAGGGCGGATACGGTCTGGATACGCTCTCGGAAAGCGTTCGAATGGTTCACGAAGTTTTCGACGGATACGAACCGATCGATGACGACGGCGACATCAGTGACAGTGCCCGACAGGTGATCGACGAAGCGGCTGACTACGGCTTCGGGTCGAAGTAGGCAGCCAGTTCGGTTCCAAAGTCGGTGGCCAAGGTCGCGATTTCCTCCCCGTCCAAGAGGGTGAACCCCGATTGCAACTGAGACGCGATCGCCGGGCCGTGACCGACATCGAAGAGTGTCTCACTTTCCAGCACGGCCGTTGCGCTCCGGTAGTCGCGTTCGCGTTCGACGACATACCGGTCACCATCGACATAAGGGCCGGCGACGGCGTCGTCGGCATAGGTAGCATAAAAGCTAGTGGCGTGTTCGCGGACGGCGACTGGCGGTCCTTCGTGTCGTTCGATAGTCGGCCGTTCATCCACCTCGAGTTCGAACAGCAACACTGTGGAGCCGCCCGCGAAAGCCGTCGACCGTAACACATCGAACCCTCGCCGATCCAGTTCTGCAGCGATCCCCCGACGAGACTTCTCGAGTTGCGGCCAGAGTTCGTCCGCGACGAGTTCTGGCGTGGGAAATTTGAGCGCGATCGGGTGGGTCCCCCGGTTGGTCACCGCTGAACGAACTTCGGCTGTAGAGAGTGGCTCCAGGGATCTCGGCTCGAAGATCGTGACTCGGGGGTCCTCCAACAAGTCCCGCGCGTAGTGTTGCGTGCTCGCCAGCGTTTCCGGTGTGAGCACTGCCGCCACGTTTCGGTTCGGATCCGTGGGATCGATAACGACCAATGGGTCCTCGAAGCGGGACGATCCATGGTCTGCAGGATCCAAACGGATCGGTGGCGACCAGTCGGCAACCGCCTCGATGAGAGACGGGGCATCACCGTATTCGAGGACGAGGAGTTCGGTCAAATACCCGGAGAATCCTCTGGTCCGCAGGTCGCTTCCGTACCGCCCGATCCCGGTCAGAAACTGTTTGATGACGCGGACTTCCGTGGCGGTTCGATCGTCGAGTCGGTCGTCGACGTACCGGGTGTGAAACGGTGTTCGGTCGACGGCCGACCTGATGTCAGTCGCTTCGTGGACGTCATAACAGGGAACGAGGTCCACATCGAAACCCTCGACACGACCGGTTACGTACGGATGTTCGGCGTACTCCTCTTTGCCGTCTGGAATGACTGCGTGGCCAACGTCCAGTCCGTACGTCTCGAGTTCGTCTCGGGAAAGATTCGGTGGGAAGCAAACGAAAATGTCGATATCGCGCTCGCCGGGAAGCCAGGTGTTACGGGCTGTCGAGCCGACCTGCTCTATACGTGCCTCGACGGGCAAGTCTGCGACGGCGTCTTCAGCCCGCTCAATGACCGTCGTCGCAACCGCCCCAAGAGCGGCCCGTTCTGTCGAGTCCGGCGTCACCCGCTCACGGATCGTCGCGAAGACAGACTCCAAGTCGGGCGACATGCACTCGGGTTGCTCAACCGAACGTGAAAGAGTGTCGGTGCGACGGCCGAAGCGAAACCCCTTTGCTACCCTTCCGTCTACCATCGGGCGGAGCCGCCGTAGCTCAGCTGGTAGAGCACCACGCTGTTATGGGACGGAGGCTATCTGCGTGCCGCAGATACGTGGTTGTCCCAGGTTCGAGCCCTGGCGGCGGCGCTTCAATCTTCTCTGTCGCAACGTCCGGACGAAGCTGGCGACGAATAGACGGTACAGTTTAGTTTGCCTACGTGGAACCACGTTCCGTAGGGCCCTTAGCTTAGTCTGGTCTTAAAGCGCTGGGCTCATAACCCGGTGACCGCGGGTTCAAATCCTGCAGGGCCCATTCAGGCGTTGGAACCGTTTCAAGCACACATTTCGGCAGAGTAGTCAGTTACTGGGTACAAATAGAGACGCCCTATCTCAGGGACAAATCTTTCTCGACCTTCCCGTTCTTCGCTCGGGAAATACTCGGATTCGACCCGCTCTTCGTTTCATAAAACGGATGCATACAAGTCAGAGACTGTGACGTTGTTACGTGCCGAAGGATCGAGCCGTTAGCCCAGCCAGAGGAGACGAGTGTTGGGAAGAATGCCGCCGTCTACTCGACGAATTCCACTCCGGTTATCTCGAACCGGGCACCGCCGTCGGAACCTTCAGTGACCTGAATGTCCCACGAGTGTGCATCTGCAACCTGTTTCACGATCGAAAGGCCAAATCCGAGACCACCCTCTGAAGTCGAATATCCGGCATCGAACACATCGTTTCGTTCTTCCTCAGGAATCCCTGGACCGTCATCTTCGACGTAAAACCCGTCGTCCAATTCGCCAACTGTAACCGTAACCTGCTTCCCGCCATGATCGATCGCGTTACCAATGAGATTTTCGAGCAATTGGCGAAGTCGGCTCCCGTCGGCTTTGATCGCCCGGTCGATATCCGTGCGTAAGGTTGCCTCGCCCGTCTCGATACTCTGCCAGCACGCTTCGATCACGTGCTTCAAGTTCTCCGGCTCAAGGTCCCCGATTTCCTCTCCTTCCCGTGCAAGGGTGAGTAGATCGTCGATCAGCATTTCGATCCTATCGAGGGCTTGTGAGGCGTGGTCGAGATGCTCGCTTTCGCAGTCCATTTGGGCGAGTTCGACCCGGCTAGCTGCCACATTCAAAGGATTGCGGAGATCGTGAGAGACCACACTGGCAAACTCCTCCAACCGTTCGTTCTGACGTTCGAGACGTTCACTGCGGTCACGAAGGGTCTGTTCTCTGTCTGCGCGTTCGAGAGCCTCGACAAGTGACGTGACCAGAATTTCGAGCAACGCTCGGTCTGTTTGATCAAAGGCTGCCGGTTCGGTTGCCGACACGATGAACACGCCATGACCCTGTAAGGGATACAAAATTCCGCTCCGAATTGGCGTTTGGCCAGCCAGGTGATCGTGTGTCTCGGTATCTTCGAAATAGATTGTCTCACCCGATTCGAAGACGTCCCAGATGAATTCCCCAGGCGTTTGACCAGACTCCGATCGATGATATGTCGGTGGTGACTCGAATACCCCAACCGTATCCGTGAACGCGATCGGCGAAAGTTGGTCGGTATTTTCCTGCAGGTGAAATCCGGCGATCTCCACGTCTAACGTCTCCGTCGCTGTGGTCACAGCTATCTCGGCGGTCCCCTCCTTCGTCTTCGTATGCATGAGCTCCTGGGTCCGCTGTTGCATCTCCTCAAGTCTGGTTTCATGCGCTTTTCGGTCAGTAATGTCCCGCATATTGACGACGACTCCCTCGATATCCGGATCGTCGAGACGGTTACGACCGAATATTTCCAGCCAGCGCCACTCGTTATTCGCGGTGCGAACCCGGACCTCTGTCCGCGTTTGCGTATTCGGTTCGGCAATTACATTTTCGAATGCTGTCCACAAGTCCTCCCGATCGTCTTGGTGGACGAGGTCGAACCCGTTGACACCCAGTAGTTCGTCGGGTTCGTACGCCAATACCTCCTCGATCGATGGGCTGATGTAATCGATAATCCCCCCACCAGTGAGGACGGCTGTGACGTCCGATGATTGTTCCAGAATCGCCTCGCGTCTGTGGAGGGAGGCTTCCC
>CAZKGF010000118.1:0-6547 GCA_964552115.1 uncultured Halobacteriales archaeon | reverse complement strand
ATCTCCCGCCGATCGATCACGGCGAATTTCGCGTCGGCCCGAACCAGTCGCTTCTCGAGGCCGCCGAGGATGCCGGGTACCCCTGGCCGTTTGCCTGCCGCGGTGGTGCGTGTTCGAACTGTGCGGTTGCCGTCATCGAGGGGGAAATCCCGCCACCGATCAACCACGTTCTCACGGACGAATTACTCGACCGAGGCATTCGGCTCTCCTGTATCTCGGCCCCCGTTACCGAGGAGACCAAAGTGGTGTACAACGTCAAACATCTGCCGGGTGTAGAAGAACTGCTCCTCCCTCCCAGTCGGTTCGAACAAGCCCACTCATCAGATTGAGGGGGACCGATAGAGCCATCGCACCCCGTAATAGACGAACCAGGCCATCCAGATGGTAAAGACCACGAGCCACGCTGTATACTCGATTAGAGGGTCGGCCAGGAACCGACTCCCGCCGAGGAGAACTGCGGCCGTCAGCCACGCCGCGAGATCCCACCGATTCGGCCACGGCGGTCGCTCCATAGGTATTCTGGACCGTTCGATGCGCAAAAATCCCGCACATTAGACGCTCGAGTCTGTCCGATTCCGCCAATAGGCTCTTTCAAAGCCCGGCACCAGGATCGAGTGGCCTTCACGTGACCGACAGGAGAGTGCTAGCTTGCTTCTGACTTGTTCGCTGGCACCCCTGCTCCGGAAACATAGGCGGGTGCTGTTCAGTTGAGCAAACCGAAGCCTCCAGTGCCGCGTTCTTCTGTACCGACCGGGTCACCCAGGGGTTGGGAGTATCCTCACAGACCGAGATCGAGGACACGATTTGTGACAATGAGAACGGCACTCAGCGAACACAAGCCGATTATCACGCCGTATGCAGCCGGCCAGCCTGCCATGCCAGCCAGCGCACCCGTCACGACGTTTCCGACGGATCCCAAGAGTGTGTAGACAGACCGACCGAGACCGAAGCCGGTTCCCCGCTCGTGTTCAGCAAACCCTCGCATGAGGCGGGCCTGGACGGCACCGCCCCAGGTCAGACCCACTCCCACCAGTACGACGCCCACCCACAGTTCGGGTGCGGATGTAGGGACGACGAGTAAGACGCCGAATCCCAGTGCGGCCACGGAGTAGGGAAACACCAAACTCGCATCCATATCGAATCGGTCGGCGGCGCGCCCCACTGTTGGCAACCCACAGGCCACGAGGAGGAAAGCGATGCCTGTCGCGAAGCTTGCGGTACCCCGACTGAGCTCGTGGTATTCTTGCAGAAACGTGGGGAAAAACGAGACGAACGATTGGAACGCGTACATGCCTGTTACCCCGAGAAACGTGCTGAACGCCACGGTCGGACGAGAGAGCAGTTCAATAATCGTCGTCGGTCGGAGGCGGTCTCGGATGCGCGCATCTGGACTATTTGGCGGTGCGACGTCGAGGGCGACCAGCGCAATCAGGAGGGCGAGTAACGCCCCGACACCACCCACGAGTACGCCCGCTCGCCACCCGGCCTGCGTCCCAACCCATGCGGCCACGATGGGGATGATCAAGCCAGCTAGGGGGCCGCCGCTTCCATGGAGGCCGAACGCCATCCCGGTATTCGTGTACCGCCGGTCCAGCAGCGCAGTCCCGGCCGCGAAATACATTCCGGCTCCACTACCCAGGACCAATGCCGCCAGGGCAAATATGGGAAGAGAGGGAGCGAGGGCGACCAATACGGATCCCACGACACTCAATGTCAAGGCAACTAGAATGACTCGTCGTTCGCCGTACCGGTCGGCGAGGACACCGCTCGGAAACTGCCAGAGAGCATAGGCGGCCCACATGACCGTCAGGACGAGTCCGATCACACCTTTGGAGGTCGTGAACGTCGCTGCGATGGCCAAGACGAATGGACTGATCGCGACACGGGCACCGAACTGACCGAAGTTTGCCACAACGGCACTGGCAAGTGCTGCCCGCCGACTCCCCCGATGGTCCGTCACATTTCTGGAGAGGGGTTTGGACCCGAAAATAGCTCTCGATCCCTCTCCACAATTTTGCCGGGATCGTGTCCAGGCCGTCTTTGGTCGATAGCAAACGGCGGGGGCAAAGTTTACGCATTCCGATGCAAGTCGCTACCACTCTCTGCTGTGTGGTCAAGCGGTTCACCGCAGACGTCAGGAGGAGGCTACACCGGTCGGACGGGCGTTCTCAGGGGCCTATTTGCCGCGACCGGTACCGCCGTGGACGCTGGGTCGGGTGTGTTCCGTGCCAGTCCCACGTGTCCCTAGGCCACGATTCTTGACTCCTGCACTGGTCAAGCCACGGAGGGCCCGACCTTTGTGTTCGTCTGCGCAGATCCAGTTGAGGTCGTCGTCGTTCTGGATGGCCGGGTGATTCGGATCCACCAGAATCACTTCATGCCACTTTTGTCGTCCATCTTCGCCTACCCAGTACGAGTTCAGCACCCGCAGATTCGGGTATACACGCGCACACCGTTCTTCTGCGACTCGTTGAATATTTTTCCGGCGGGTCACCCGGGTAACTCCTTGACGCTTCGACCGACGGCCGGCCTTGAAGCGTTGTTTCCGGGCGCCGCCTTTGCGGACGCTTACCCGTGTTACGATGATTCCTTGCTTGGCTTTGTAACCCAACGAACGGGCCCTGTCGAGACGAGTAGGTCGCTCGATCCGTTCGACTGACCCTTGAGTACGCCACTCTTGCTTACGCTGCCACTGTAACTCAGCTACTTTTCCCTCGTCCGGGTTACGCCAGGCGTCCCGGATGTGGGAGTATGCACTTCGTGCCATGGTTGCTCGCGCGGGTCTTGAGTGGTTCAAACCGGGAGCCGGTTCACATTCCGACCTGCACATGCAGGCGCCCACTGGAGCCCGCTGTCCAGTGCGTTGTTGAATTCTACGGGACAGGTGGGTTAAGGGTGTCGAACTCTCCTCTTGAGTCCATACTGACCGCCCACAATCGGGCTATCTCCTCGATTGTGGACTGAAACGTCGCGGGGACCGGCGTGACCGGGGAGATTTCATGGATTCAGGTTTGTAGTCACCAACGATCGCGTTACTGGGCCTGAAGTTGACGGGAACGTGAAGCGGGTGGCGGATGAATTGATATAGCGATATATGGTATTGCATATAAAGAAACTAGCGTTTCCTCGAGAAGCTCGGACAGCCTATCTGGAACCAAAAGGACGCTTCTACAGGCCTCGTGACCAGTCCAGAGCACTTACTCACGTCCAACGGGGCCGATACCCGTGAATTCCTGATTTTAACGAATCTCGTGCCAGGCAGATATCGACTGCTCATCGAATTTCGGGAAAATGGGGACTGTCTCTTTATATCGTAATTTCTGGTTTATTCACGTTCGAATTCCTGAATGCGGGAAAACGATCCACTATCGATAGCCTCCCCAACAGCGCGGATATCAATTGAACCCACATGTTGTGGGTGTTTCCGTCGAAAGTACCCAACCAGATTTTCGATATCGCGTTCCAGGAGTTCGCGCGCGTTGTCGTGTTCGGTAGGGACTGCCTGGGGCCAGTCGAACAGAACTACGCCCCCGTCGTCGACAAACACGTTGTATTCGCTCATATCGGCGTGGATGAATCCACCTGTTACCGCTGTGGCCATTTCCTCGAGGATGCGATTCAACAGAGGGAGGACCTGATCGTCGGTAAGTGCGGTCCGAGCGAGTTCGACACCGTCGATCCGTTCCATGATGATTGCGTGTCGATTGTGATCGATTGGCTGCGGGACGGAGACTGACGGATACAGGGTTTCGAGCGCTTCATACTCTCGCTCTGCAGCCTTGCGGGCAGTATACTGCCAGGAGACGTGCTCTTTATCGGCAGTGTACTCTCGTTCCTTGGCTACCTCTCTGAAATTCGTATAGCCCTCTCGGTGAAATTTCAGGGCAAGTGGCTTGTAAGATTGAACTTCATAAACGTCGCTTTCTTTGCCCACCCCCAAGGGAGCGCCCATTCCCTCGATCGTTCCTCGTTCAGCGAACGTGTGCAGGGCCAAGGCATCGTAGCCCTCGAATGTGAGTTTGTACCCCCGGTATTGGATTGTCTTCTGCTCTAATAGCCCCCGGCGTTCACAGCGATCAAGGCGGTAATCGACTTCCTCTGCAGATATTCCAGCGAGGTCTGGGAGTTTTTCCTCTGCGACCCACTCAGAAAACCGCATCCCGTGTTCGACCCCGGACAATAGGTAGAAGTCCTCGGCCTCCAGGTCGGCCATTTCCGGGGCGATATTCTGGACCATCAGTGATAACTAGTCAGTGGGGCTGTATAAGGCCCGCGCGACCCTCCTCTTTAAGTAATGTACTCTATATCACGATATCAATATCCTCCTCCTAGCCGATCTTGGCTCATTGGATAATCACGGGTGGCGCTGCCACACAGCCCTGTAGCCGGTACACACCCGAATCCTCCACGTCAAACCTGGATACAGAACTAAGTGTCTGAACTATTGCGCCGGGCCGAGTTCTTCGATCGTACGCCAGATGAGTTCTTCATCCGCCCCCGACGGCACAACGACGATGGGCTCGTCGATGATGTCTATCTCGTTGATATCAGCGAGTTGTGCTCTGGCCTCCTCTGCGGTCCCCGCAACACCGAGTGCCTGCACCATTTCGTCGGTAACTGCCTCTCGGGCTTTACCGCGATTCCCGTCCCGCCATGCTTGTGCTACCGCATCTGCTTGTTCGGGATACACCTCAGCGACTGCCCGCCGATACCCTTCTCCGCTGCCGATGTAGTACGCAAGGTGACCCTTGACTGCGGCAACTGCTTCCTCAGTTTCGGTTCCGACAGCAGCGGGAATGTACGGAGCGACAGAAATGTCAGCCGGATTTCGGTCAGTGGCTTCGGCGGTTTCGGCAATCGTTTCGAAGGACTTCTCGAGGTGTTCGAACGGGATATTGTGGGGGAGCCAACCATCTGCCGTCCGACCCGTAGCACGTCGGTTTGCAGGACCTAGCGCTGCGGTGTAGACGGGCACGTCTGTGTCCAACGCAGGAAAATCCGCGACCTCGAATAATTCACCTTCGTAGTAGACGCGGTCCTCGCCCTCTAGAAATTTCTTGACTAGTTCGACAGTTTCGTGGAGTCGCCTCGCTGGTTGCTCGAATCCCCGTGCATGAAGGTCTTCGATGGCCTTTTTCGTACTCGTTCCGAGTCCAAGTACCATTTCGCCCGCGATTCCGTTTGCCACTGTCGCGCCGGCTTGAGCAATCGTTGCCGGGGATCGACCGTAGATATTCACGATCGCTGTCCCGAGGTCGAGCGTTTCACAGGCATTGTTGGCACGTGTGAGAGCTACGAACGCGTCACGCCCCCAGAGTTCTGTCGCCCACAGTCGATCGTAGCCGGCTGTTTCAGCCCGTTGGGCAAAGGTCGGGACGTCATCAATCCCCTCGGGTAGTAGCACGCTTGTGGTCATGGCCAAGAGCACAAGCCGTGGGGTCAAAAACCGGTCGGCGTGACGTAACCCCACTGGACGCGATCTGAGGGGACAGGCTTTGGAGCCGATAGATGAGAACCTTCTCCTCCGGGCTCGATTCTTGGGTTTCACATCTGTTACTTCGTACTCCGAGGTCTTCGCATTCGACCTCGTTGGATTCTGAACCGCTCGGCACAAGCGTGTGGACTCGAATTGCTGTGACCTGCCGTGGTTGGGCTCTCGCTACCGAGGAGCGCTTACGCTGATTCGAACTCCTGAATCCGCTCTCTCCACGCGGTTGGAATCCGTTCCGGTGTTCCGGTTTCCCGATCAACGTTGACGAATTGTGTCTCAGCTTCAGCGACGAGTGTGCCCTCCGACCTGATTTCGTATTCCATCCCCATACTCGTATTTCCAATGTCGTCGACGCGGACGCCAATGGTAACGGACGTGTTCATCTCCAGGGATTCATGGAAGTCGAGCGATAGTGACGCTATGACGAGGCCATCACGTTGCGGATTCAGGCCGGCGACGTCACGGAGATAATTGATTCGTGCATGTTCTAAGTAGGTTGCATAAACGGCGTTGTTCACGTGTCCCATTGGATCACAGTCTCGCCATCGGACAGCGAGGGTGACCTCGTATTCGAATGGTCCCATGATGATGGATCCGTTCGAATCCGGGAGGATCTGTCGATCGGAGTTGGAACGTCGCAACGGGTTTGGGGTTCCGTGAGAATGCGGCTGTATGGATCCTGCACCGGGGAGCAACTGGCGGGTCATCGCCGAGGATGTCCGGCCGGGCCCCCTTCAGATGGCACTCGACGAAGTCGCGGCACAGACGGCGGCAAACGGTGGACCATTCACAGTCCGTGTGTATCGGTGGGATCCGAGCACAGTGTCACTCGGATATGGGCAAGATCCCGAGACGATCGATTGGGCGTTCTGCGATCAGGAAGGGTTCGGAGTGACTCGGCGGCCGACAGGAGGAGGTGCTATTTTCCATCATACCCGAGGAGATATTTCCTATTCCATTGTGGCACCAGCGGCGGAACTCCCCGGCGATTTGATGGAGAGTTATGAACAACTTTGTGAACCAATCCTCGAAGCGTACGACCGGCTTGGTATTTCC
>CAZKGF010000117.1:0-6603 GCA_964552115.1 uncultured Halobacteriales archaeon | reverse complement strand
CTGGCGTGATCGAATACGGCGAGGATATCGTCTTCGTCGTGATACTTGCGGGACACCGAGAGGAGGCATTCGCTGCCGTCCAGGACGGTATCAATCGGCTCAAGGCAGAAGTGCCGATTTTCAAAAAGGAGATCACCGTCGACGACGAGTTTTGGGCCCACCAGTGAGTGGTGATTTCGAACGATCAGGCGGCAAGGTTCATGGCCGCTCCGTTGGAACCGTCACGTATGTTGCGTTGGATGGGAAGGAGTGACGAATATGGCTGAGCGACGGGCAAAAATCGTCTGTACCCTCGGCCCAGCCTCCACTGATCGACGAACTGTCGCTGCGTTGGCGGAAGCCGGCATGTCCGTTGCGCGGTTGAACGCCAGCCACGGGTCGACGGAAGATCGACGGTCCCTGATAGATATAATTCGATCAGTCGATGACGACACCGACCGGCCGTTGGCGACACTGCTTGATCTCGCCGGGCCTGAGATCAGAACGGGGGAGACCCCTGACCCATTCACGCTGGCGGTCGACGACACCGTTCGATTCGTCGAGGGAACAGCCGCCAACCCTGAAGAGATCGGCCTCTCCAGAGGGATCGACGCCGTCTCGCCCGGTGATGTGGTATTGCTCGACGACGGCCGAATCGAGGCCGTAATCACGGACGTAGGCGAGAACGGGGTGACCGCCCGCATCGAATCGGGTGGTGAACTCCGAAGTCGCGTGGGGGTCAACGTCCCAGGAGTCGACCTTGACCTGCCCATGGTCACCGAGGCTGACCGGGACGAACTAGCGCTGGCCGTGGAGGCAAACGTCGACTTCGTCGGGGCGAGTTTCGTTCGCTCGGCCGAAGACGTCTACGAAATCAGTGCCGAACTTGAGGCAAAGGGCGCGGACATCCCAATCATCGCCAAGATCGAACGAGCCGATGCGGTCGACAACCTCGCAGAGATCATCGAGGCAGCCTACGGCGTGATGGTCGCCCGGGGAGATCTAGGCGTCGAGTGTCCGTTGGAAGATGTGCCGATGATCCAAAAGCGCATCATCCGGCGCTGTCACCACGCTGGCGTCCCTGTCATTACGGCAACGGAGATGTTGGATTCCATGGTCCACGAACGCCGTCCGACACGCGCCGAGGCCTCTGACGTTGCGAATGCGGTCCTCGACGGGACGGACGCAGTCATGCTTTCGGCCGAGACGGCCGTTGGTGATCACCCGGTGACCGTCGTCGAGACGATGGACCGAATCATTCGCGATGTCGAAGCGAGCGAGGAGCACGCTGAATTGAATGAGCAGCGTGTCCCGCCTGCGGCTGACACGCGGACGGATGCGTTGGCGCGGTCGGCTCGTTACCTCGCCAGAGATTTGGGGGCGAGTGCGGTCGTCGTAACGAGTGAGTCTGGATACACAGCCCTCAAGGCCGGAAAATACCGTCCAAATATCCCGATTTTGGCGTCCACGCCGAACGAACGGGTGTCGAGACAACTTTCGCTTTCGTGGGGAGTCATTCCACGATCGGCCACATACACCGATCATCATGCGGATACACTCATCCAAACGGCCGTACAGGCAGCGCTCGACGCCGGGGTAGCCAACAGCGGTGACACAGTTGTCGTTCTCTCCGGGATGATGACGGAGTTAGAAGGGCTGGATACCGCCAACATGCTCAAAGTCCACGTGGCGTCCGAGACGGTGGCTTCCGGGCGTTCGGTGGTCGATGGTATCGTGTCAGGCCCACTCCACCGCGTCGAAACCGGTGACCTGTCCGACCTTCCGGAGGGTGCGATCATTGCTGTACCGGCCTCTTTCGATGGGGAGTTTCGAGGAGACCTGCGGCGGATCGGTGGGATAATCGATGCCCACGAGGGGATGACCGGGTATGCGGCGATTATGGCCCGGGAATTGGAAGTTCCGATGATCTGTGGCGCGACCATCCCGGATGCGATCGAGTCGGGCACGCCGCTCACGCTGGATGGGGAGCGAGGTGTAGTGTACGAAGGAATCGTCGCTGATGGCGATCGTAATTGATCCGGTGTTTGAGCCGAGGGAGGCGGACGCTGGCGTGGTAATCCTCGCTGGCCGGTTCCGACGGAACGGGAGCCAACGTGTGTCGTGTACTGGCTCTGAGATGGAACCGAGAACGGGTCTCTCCCCTGCCCCGTTTGTTTCAGATGTGAGACTTTCACTCGTCGACGAGACCGGAGTCTGAGAGAAATGCGTTCCATTCGCCGTAGGGGATCGCTGCATCCATCCGGTCGTACGTCCCGTCAGCTGCCAGTTCTCCTGCGACCTCTCGGAGGTGACCGAGCGTCGTGCGCATGGGCCCGGAGCCAACGCTAACACGGCCGACACCAAGGTCTGCTAACTCGCTAACGGTCGGTCCGCCGGGGCCGCCCAACGCGTTCAATGGGCCGTTGAGGCCGTCGACCAACGTAGCGAGGGTCTCTGTCTCGGAGACGCCAGGGATAAACAGACAGTCGGCCCCTGCCTCGGCATAGGCGTTCGCACGCTCGAGAGCCAGCGACACCCGTTCGTCTGGCTCACCCTGTTCGAGCCAGAACACATCGGTTCTAGCGTTGATCACGAACGGGATGTCAGTTTGATCCGCTACCGCCCGAGCGCTCCTGATTCGCTGGGTCTGGCGGTCCAGTGGGGCGATCTCGTCTGATCCGTAGCCGCCCCCGTCCTCGAGATTGATGCCTACCGCCCCCGCCTCGATCGTCTTTTTGGTCGTCTCCCCGATCGTTTCGGGGTTATCGCCGTAGCCGCCTTCCATGTCAGCACTCACGGGGATGTCGACGGCGCTGGCAATTCGTTCGACCACGTCGAGCATTTGCTCCCTGGATAGCAATCGACCGGAGGGAAGGCCGTGGGAGGCTGCAATACCCGAACTCGACGTTCCGATCGCGGCGTGACCTGCGTCTTCGAAGATCAGTGCACTCGCTGCGTCCCAGGCGTTGGGAAGCACGAGGATATCACTCTCAGTGTCGTGCAACGATTGGAAGCGTCGTCCGAGTTCGCGTTGGGAAGGTCCGGGCATGGGTGTGAACAGTCTCTGACTGTGGGTGCCACCGTCGTAATTGCTCGGGTCCACCGCAGCTTTATGCATCGGCCAAGTGAACGGTTCCGGCATGGTCGAAAGCACGATCAATCACGCCAGCATTCTGGCCGATGACCTCGACGAGTCGATTGAATTCTACGAAGAGGTCCTGGGGATGGAAGAGGTACCGGCTCCCAACTTTCCCGGGAGGGAGGTTGCCTGGCTCGAGTGTGGCGATCTCACGTTGCACCTGTTCGACCGTGACATCGAACCGGCCGACTACTACCACGTCGGATTTCACGTCGACGACTTCGAGAGCGTCTATGAATCGGCCAAAGAATACGGGCTCATCGGTGAAATCGACGCGGCCGACGCACCACAGACGATATACGAACTCCCGGATGGCTCCATCCAGATGTATATGCGCGATGTGGCCGGCAATCTCATCGAAATAAACTATCACGACATCAACGACCTGCCACAGTACATCCAGGCAGAAATCGTTCCACGCTCCGACCAGGTCCCTCAAACCGGAGAGGCGGCACAGTCCCGTCTTTACACGGACGAATTCTTGGGTAAACTCGGCCTAGCGCAGGCTCAGGCTGACTAGTCCCCATCCCCAATCTATAGGGTGTCGGCGGATCGAGTGAAACCGATGCGCGCAGTTCAATTTCAGGAGGGAGGCGACCCGAGCGTCCTCGAACTTGTCGAGGTGGATCGACCGTCACCGGCGCCCGGTGAGGTTCTCGTCGAAACCAAAGCGGCGAGTATCAACCCAATCGACGCGAAACTCCGTGAGTGGGGGAGTCCGGAAGGACCAAAGACAAGCGGATCCGACATTGCCGGCGTCGTCGAAGCCGTCGGCGACGGTGTCGACGAATTTTCGATCGGTGATCGCGTCTTTGGGACGGGGCTTCACACGGGCCGGTTTACCGGGGGGACATTTGCGGAGTACGTTGCCGTCCCAACGGACTTACTCGCCCATCTCCCTGGCGACGTCAGCTTCGACGAGGGTGCGGCACTCGCCCTGGTCGGCGTGACCGCCTGGCGAGCGTTCATCGACCACGCAGATCTTGGACCGGGCCAGACGGCGTTCGTCCACGGGGGCAACGGTGGGGTCGGCCACGTGGCAGTGGGATTGGCAGCCGCGGTCGGAGCCAGCCCGGTCGCCACCGCCCGACCGGATCACCACGAAGCTGTCCGTTCGTTCGGGGCAACGTCCGTCTTGGACTACGGTCGAGACGATCTCGCAGAAGCAGCACGGGAGGCGACGGGCGGCGCAGATGCGATCTTGGATCACATGCCCGGGACATATCTCGAGACGGACGTGGAGATCGCAGGGTACAACGGTGACATCTCGATCATCGCTGGTGGGGATGCTACGCTCGATACCAGTGCCGGGCGCTCCAAAGAACTGTCAGTCCATCCGATGAGCATGTCGAATCTAGCGACACATCCCCACGAGCCCGACATGGCTCCGATCCTGGAGCGACTCGCCAGACTAGTAGCGTCTGATAGATTATCGGTCGCGATCGATCGGACGCTCGCACTCGAGGACGCGCGAGAAGCCCACCGGGCCGTCCTCGAGGATAGCGTTGTTGGAAAGATCGTCCTGCATCCCTGAACGTGAAATCGGGGAGCTGGGTTTTGGAGTCCGACACCGGTAGGTCTTTCCTGACGCCGTGGAATCCAGAGATATGCGACTGGCACGACTGTTGACACCGGATGGTCCGATTTCTGGTCAGTATGTGGATGGAACGGTCCACTCGGAGGAGGGCTCGTTCGAGGTTGGTGTGGATGGCCGACTATTGGCACCTTGCCAGCCCAGTGCTCTGTATTGTGTTGGCCGAAACTACGCGGAAACCATCGAGCAACGCGACTACGACCGTCCCGACGAACCGTACTACTTCATCAAACCGCCGATCTCCGTAGTGGGACCGGGCCAACCCATTCGGTACCCGGCGTTCACTGAGGAATTGACGTACGCTGGCGAACTCGCCGCAGTCATCGACGAGCGCTGCCGGTCGATTGAACCGAGCGATGTGGCCGATATCGTGCGGGGATACACGATCATGAACGACGTCGATGCACTCGATCAGGACGGCCTCACTGCACGCAAGGCCTTTGACGGCTCGGCGCCGCTTGGACCATGGATCGAGACGGACGTGGATCCAGGTTCGCTCGACATGCACACGGATATTGCCGGGGAACGGCGCCAAGACGCTCGGACCGAACTCATGCTGTTCGAACCCGAGGAGATCATCTCGTATTTGTCCGAACGGTTTACCCTCCAGCCGGGGGACGTCATCGCTTTCGGGTCTCCGGCCAATCCGGGGCTGATCGAGCCGGGAGACGACATCGAGATCACGTACGAATCGATTGGCACACTCGAAAATACCGTCGTGGCACCGGAGTGACTCAACACTAGGCAGAAAGAAGGTCGGCGACGTTGTCGTGAGCGGTGACGGCAGCCTCGTCTGGGGTCAAATGAGTCCCGTAAATTTCGATCGCGTACGTTCCGTCATACCCTACTTCTCGCAGGTGTTCGAGCATCGGGCCAAAGGAGAGCTCCCCTTCTCCCGGCGGCAGCCGATCGTTGTCCGAGAGGTGCAAGTGAACCAGATGTTCGCCGAGCGTTGCCGCGTATTGGGCGGGCGAATCTCCCATGACGTCCGCATGATACGTATCAAACATCACGCCCGTATTGTCTGAGGGCACGGCGCGTAACAAGTCGAGTTGGTCTTGGGGTGTATTGACGAGATTGTAACTCAGACTCACGCCGGGAATGGCCTCGATCGCCAGGGTTCGCCCGGTTTCTTCGGCTCGTTCGACGACCGTCTCGTAGAGCGAGCGCATGTTCTCCCAGGCGTCTTCGTTCGACTGATCTGGGTGGCGCCAGCCGCCAAGCCAGGGGACCACCGGTGCATCGAGCGTTTCAGCGAGATCGAGACAGGCCAGGTAGTGCTCCCGGGTGGCTTCGCGCTCGGCAGGCAGCGGACTCGCTGGGTTGATCCCCGGGCCGCCACCGATGAGAGGACATAGTGAACTAGCGGTCAGGTCACTGGAAGCGAGCGCAGAGGTCACCCGATCGAGTCGATCCCCCGTCATATGAGGCGGCCAGGCATGGGGAGAGGCAGCACCGATTTCGATTGCGTCGAAGCCGGCCGCGTCGACCCGTGTGATGGCCTCTTCGATGGGATAACACGGCGCATACGACGGTGGAAAGCTGGCGTACAACCAGGAATTGAGTCCGATCGCTGGCATGCCAGCCTATGCGACAGTCCGGCCTAAAAAGCCTCGCCCCTTCGGATATTATTCACCCGAACTTTTTTCGCTGTTACGGCCGATGTCGGGCGTATGCGACTCCGAGACCAACGAATTGCGATCGTCGCAGCAAACGAATTCGAGGACATCGAGTTCGAGTATCCCCTGCTCCGACTCAGCGAGATGGGTGCCGATATCACCCTGGTTCCGGTCAGGAGTGGATACCATCCACGGCCGGCATTGGGTGAGACGGATGCCAAGCCGGTCACCGGCCGGTTTGGTACGACGATTCCACCAGAAACTATCAACGC
>CAZKGF010000116.1:0-6613 GCA_964552115.1 uncultured Halobacteriales archaeon | reverse complement strand
TCGTTGCAAATACCCCAGCCGTTGAATAGGAGTGTCGTTGTATCCTGACACATGGAGACGAGACATCGGTTCGGGCTCGCAACGGGCATTGTCATCGCCACTGGCCTGTTGGGATTGCTTTTCGCCCCGGAACTGCCGGATCAGGTGGCGATACATTGGAACGCAGCCGGCGAACCGGATGGGACGATGTCGAAGACAGTTGCACTGGCCTTTCTCCCCGTGATCACCGCGGTGTTGCTCGTTTTGTTCGCCGTCGTGCCACGGATCGATCCACTCGGCGAAAACATCGAAGCGTTTCGAGCTGTCTACGACTGGTTCGTCGTCGTTTTTGTCGCCTTCCTCGGAATGGTCCACGCCGGCGTCATCGCCTTCAATCTCGGCTACGAGTTCGACTTTACGTTACTCGTGCTTGCCGGTGTGGCGGGACTGTTCTATGTGGTTGGCATAGTGCTGACACGAGCGCAGCGCAACTGGTTCGTCGGTATCCGGACCCCCTGGACGCTCACGAGTGACGAAGTCTGGGAGCGCACGCACGAACTCGGCGGGAAACTCTTCAAGCTCACGGCAGTCATCGCACTTTTCGGCCTCCTCTTCGGTGAGTATGCCGTGTATTTCCTCCTCGTCCCCGCAATCGGGACGGCGATCATCACTGTCGTCTACTCGTATTACCTCTACGAGCACGTCGTCGACGTCGCCGAGCCGACGCCATAGTGCCTCAGTCGCCAAACTGAGCCACCACAGCTGTTAAGCCTGCTACATTCACACGTAGAGGCCAATGGAGCGCGTCCTCCACACTGCGGATGTCCATCTGCGATCCAACAGTCCGGAGCGCAGAGACGCGTTGGAGTCCGTCCTCGAACACGCAGAACGGAATTCGTTCGATGTCGTGACGGTCGGCGGCGATCTCTTCGATGCTCCCGAGGACGTAGAGACACTGCGACCAGAACTCCGGAACGACCTGTTTGCCGACCGCGCCATCGACATCGTTCTGATTCCGGGCAATCACGACGTCGAAGCCTACCGTGGAGACGAATTCTTTGGAGACGCCTGCACCGTCCTTACCACGTCGCCGTTCGAACACTGGCTCGCGCCGTCTGGAGACCTGCGCATCACCGGCCTCCCCTATCGTGAGTCCGCAGACGACGCGTTGCTCCTGGAATTGCAGAATCGGGCGGACTTCGACGGAACGGAGGTGCTCTTGGTCCACTGTAGTCTCGACGTACCCTTCGACGACGTCGATTCGGGTGAAGGGGAAGGCCACCACTACTTTCCACTCACCGAACAGATCCTGGAAGCCCTCGGATTCGACTACTACTTGGCAGGGCACTATCACGGTCCGCACAAACTCACACTGGCTAACGGGGCTGAGTTTACGTATCCGGGAACACCGGCGTCGACCAGTGTCACGGAGACAGGGCAGCGACGGGTCAATACGTTGCTCCAGGGGGAGGGGCTGGGATTCGAATCACTGGATACCTTCCACTATCTGCGGAAAGCTGAGACGGTCACTCCCGGCACCGAATCGACCCTCCTAGAAAAGATCGAGGACTGGGCAGCGTCGACAGTTCGTGAATCTGCAAACGCATCGGTTCGAGTCGATGGGTTCGTTCAACTCGAGGAATCCACGTTCCACGACCGACTCACCGACGCAGCAGCGCCCGCGACTGTCGAAAACAACACGCGCAGCGTGGCCCATCTCGAATCCCACCAGTTGTTCGCCGCGTTCGAGTCCGAACTCGCCGAGACTGACTGGGCCGAGGACACCAAAACCGCCGTCACCCGACGCACGTTGGAGGTCTTCACCCAGCTCAGCGCGCAGGGTGACCTCTAATGCATTTTACGACCGCGGCCGTCGATCGATACGGCCCGCTTGCCGACTGCCGGCCGCCATGTTCCGACGGCCTGACCGTGTTCTCGGGGCCGAATGAGGCGGGCAAAACCCTGTATTTGGAGGCCATCCTCCAGCTACTCGAGCCCACCGTCTCCGAGGTCATGCACCCCGAACCGCGCGTTGGGCACGCCCCAACCGGACGGGTCGTCCTCGATGTGGGGGGCGAACAGTACGTTTGTGACGGAGAACGTTCGATTTCGGACGCCACACCCATCCAACCGGCGCACCTTTCGACGATATTCGTCGTCCGAGACAGTGACCTGCAGTTACCGACCGATCGAGACTACTACACGTCACTGATCGAAACGCTCGGTAATATCCACACGTCGGAGATCGAGGCGATCGAAACGGCACTCCGGGACCGAGGCCGGTTGACCGAGCAGCGCTTGGATATATCCAGCGATCAGCGCCACAACAACGCTGGAGACGTCAGCGAGCAGGCTGCAGCGTTGGCGACCGAGATACGAGAATACGCGGCCCGGGTCGAGACTGAAGGGATCGACGACCTGGATGCCACGCGACTTCGGACCAGGCAAGCCCTCCAAGACGCCATCGAACGGCGAGACAGACAACGGCAGGCCAAAACTATCGCGGAGTATGACCGCCTGGCTGCCCACCTCGAGACGTATCGAACCACGAGTGAGCGCCTCGAGGAGCTGTCACAGTTCGACCGGGAAACGCTCGACAAACTCCGAGCACTCGATCGCAAAATCGATCGCGAGCGTGGCGCACTGGCCGAACTCGACGCAGACATCGAATCCGCCCAGCGGGCTGTCGATCAGGCCGCGGAGGAGCTAACCACAGCGGAGGATGCCCTTCAGGATTTCGAGCGTCGGGCGGATGCTGTCGAGGATGCCCGGGCAGCGCTCGACCGCCATCGTGACCACCGTCTCGACGCATCCAGTGCACAGCGTCGACTCACGCTCGCGAAATATGGTGTGGTTGCAGGCGTCCTCGCCGCAGGTGTCGCTGGCGCCGCGGGCGCTTTGACGGGGAGCAGTCTGGCAATTGGCCTGGGGGCCGTATGTTTGCTCGTCGCTTTCGGGAGCGCCTACGGCCACCGACGAGCGGATCAGCAACTGTCAGCCGTCGAAACGACACGGGAGACAGCCATCGAGACAGCACTGGACGCTGGCCTCGAGGTCTCCGAGATCAGTGACATAGCTCCCGCGATCGACGCGTTCGACAGTTCGCGTACCCAAGCACGTGATCGGGTAACCCGGGCAGACGAACAGCACAAAAACGCTACCGACCGACTCGAGAGACTCGAGCAAGAGCGGGCCGACCGAGCGGACGCAGTGAGCGACGCCGAGGGCCAACTCGAGGAGCTGTTGGAGGAGACGTCCGTCGATTCGATCGAGGCCTACGAAACGCGTGTCGAACGACGAGAGTCGATCGAGCCGGACCACGAAACGGCCAGACGGACACTCACAGACCGGTTCGGAACCCCCGAAAGCGACAGTCCCGCTGCTATCGCAGACGCCTGGGAAACTGCCTTGGATGCAACATTGACAGGCGTCGATCGAGCCGCGGTCGACGCCGAACTGTACGACGAAGCCACGCTATCCCGTCACCAACGCGCGGTCGGCCATCTCCGAGCCGCGCTCGAGAAACGCCAGGCAGAACTCGACGGATTCGACGCCAAACTAGACGAATTCGACGAGCGAGTCCGTGACCTGCCGACTACCCCCTTCATCGACCAGTCCCTCGCGCTTCCGACTCGCTCGGTAGCTGGACTGCGGTCACTCGCGAACGGCCTGGACTCACTCGTCGAAGCGATCGAAACCGACGCGGAGGTGTCTCGGAAGGCGATCGAACTCTTCGAGCAGATCAAACGAGACGAAGAGCAGAAATTGGCCGAGTTATTCGCGCACGATGGGCCGGCCTCGGAAACGTTCGAGCGCATTACCGGTGGGCGATATACCGCGGTCCGGTACGATCCAGAACCCCACGCAATCGAAGTCGAACGCCACGACGGCGCGACGTTCGATCCTGGAATTCTCAGTCGGGGTACGACTGACCAGTTGTACTTTGCAACACGAGTGTCCCTTGCCACGCAGTTACTCGGATCCGAGCCCGGATTTTTCCTTCTCGACGACCCCTTCGTCGGGGCCGATCCGGATCGCCTCAGGCGAGGTTTTGAAACACTCCAGAATCTGGCAAAGGATGGCTGGCAGATCCTCTACTTCACGGCCAAACAAGAGGTATACACTGACATGGTCGACGAATACGGCCTGACCTGTGTGGATCTCGACGCCGGCGGCCTCGTGTGATACCGAGGCGAGTCCATTCAGGCCCGGGCGAACACGATCGGGACAACGGAATTCCCGGATCCGCTCGACTCGCAACTATGACCAGTACAGCACCTACCGATGATGCAGAGGTACTCGACGCACGCGAGGTGAGTGGCGAGCCGTTCGGGCCGATCATGTCGGCCCTAGACGATCTCGATCGCGACGAAACGCTCCTGTTGATCAATAGCTTCGAACCAGTCCCACTGTACGAGGTTCTCGAAGATCGAGGGTGTCAGTATACCGCTACAAAGGAAGCTGAAGACGAGTGGCACATCGAAATCACCCGAGCGTGAACACGTTCGGGACAATTGCTTCGTACGACACCCACGCACCGAGGTACATGGAAGCGTCCGAACTCGATCTCCGTGATATTCCCCCCGCGTCTCGGCACCCAAAGATTTTCGAACGGTTCGAAGCCCTCGACAGTGGGGAAACACTCACACTCATCAACGATCACGATCCAAAACCGCTATTTTACCAAATGCGCGAGGAAGTCGAAGATTTCGACGCGGAAAACTACAGCGTCGAACAACGTGGGCCAAACGAGTTCGTTGCTACCCTGCCGAAACAGTAGGAAGCGCTGAAGCTGAACCAATCGGTCGTGACTAGGCCAACTCATCCAGCAATTGAGCAGTCAGCACACCGGTGACCCCACCCGGCACTATCGTGAAACTTCGAACGTTGGGTGGGTTACGCTCGCCACACAACGGTGACTACGCCCTCATTAGTCTCGGCCGTCTCGTATTCGTAGCCACGATCGTCGAGTTTCGGATACAGATGCTGCGGTGCGCGGTCGTTTAGTTGGACGAGGACGACCGAGTCGTCCAAATCAGCAAGTCGTTCCAGGGTCTCAGAAAGTGGCCGTGGCGGTGGCAATTCTCGAGCGTCTAAGAGTTCCTTTGGTCGGTCCGGGGGTGCGCCTGCTTCGGCAATAGTCGGTGCGAGGTCGGGCATAGCCGGTCCAACGGCTGCCCGTCGCGAGTAGACTTCTCCGAAGATGTTCGTCAGCCACCGATTGCGAACACGTTCGGGTTGATGGCTTTCGTCCACGGCCTCGTACTCGACAGCACGAATGGCTAATACGTCACCAGATCACGAGACAGCCGAGCCCGTCACCGATCACGTCCACGAAACCTCCTGGTCGGCAAATCTCGAACAGCCCGAACACGCCGAAGACCGCTCGTTGATTCGAGAGCAGGCCATCTCCGCGATCGAACAGACCGCCGGTGGCTACCACGTCAATCTCGTCACTCACGGCGACCATGGGCATCCGGAGACGTATCTGACCGACGTGATCAACCGGGAATTCGGGGATGCTGTCGGCATAGAGTACGTCGAACAGTGTGGCTGTGGGGGCCACGTATTGCGGGTCAGCGTGAAACGAGATAGTAACGCTGCCTGAGTTGGATACAGACGGTCGCCAACGGGCCACACATGTTCGCGAAGACGCTCTTTGGGTAGCCAATGCACTGTCCGGTATGGAAGATCGCACGGCGAAGCTGCACCGTCTCACTGAAGAGCTCCAGAGCTGCGATGCCGTGGTCGACGCGTTCGTTGCCAAGAGTTTCACCGACCGCCACGTCATCGTCGATCTTCACGACGAAACAGTGCCTTCCACCATTCGTACCCGGCTTGCACAGCACGATTTGAAGTCTGCAAGCGACGTGTATGGACACGGAGGAGACACGGGCCCATTCACCGGTGGTGTCGGTGATGCGACCAGACACCACTTCGTAGACGTCCGGACGCGTGGGTCTCACCGGTCATATGTGGTTGAATGAGAGGTACCAAGATAGCGGAAGAATTTTCGCACCGTTCTGAGCCAGCCAGGCCGTCTCCACTCGGATGGCCCGTACACGTGTTCCTCCGGTGGAGGGGACCGAGGCCCCGTACCCGAACCGACGCCTCGCGCTCGGCGTTAGTCAGGCGACCCAACTCCGCCCCCTTCTGGCAAACTTACCAATCCAAACAGACTCGGCTCGGCCGAGGGGAGCGGTCCGAGTGATGCCAGCATCTCGATCACTCTCCACGCTCGAAGCCACCCCACATGCCGTGGTCTTTCCTGACCGCGAACCCAAAACCGTCCGACTCCAACTGGCTGCCGGGGACGAAGTCGGTGCCCACTGCCACCCCGATCGGAACGTCTTGTGCTACGTCATTGAAGGAAAACTCTCGTTGCACCTCGACTCCCAAACAGTCGAGCTCGAGGCCGGCGACGTCGTCCAGTTCGATGGTAACCACACCATCAAACCGGTCGGCGTGACAGCCTGTACGGCCTTGATCGTGTTGGCACCAAAGCAAGACGTGTGACCGGATGGTCCCGCCCACGTAGACAATCGAGTTGTTGTTTGGAGACAAAACAGTCTGCAGTTGGGTCGGGTGATCAGGCCGCCCCTATTTCCGGCATGCACTCCAACCCCGAACGCAT
>CAZKGF010000115.1:1489-6636 GCA_964552115.1 uncultured Halobacteriales archaeon | reverse complement strand
GATGGTGACGATGGCGACGCTTCCGATGATCGCGATGGGGAGATTGCGGCCGGGATTTTTCAGTTCTTCACCGACAGTCGCGATCTTGGCATAGCCCAGAAAGGACACGAAGACGAGTGCCGTTCCTGGGAGGATCGCCCCGGCGCCGTAGGGAGCGAACCCGCCCGACTCCGAAAGTGTCGCGAAGTCGAACGAAGCAAAGCCGGCGATGGCAAAGACGGTGAGAATCGAGAGCAGGATGAAGACGATCACGTTTTGGACGCCGCCGGTTTCCTTCGCGCCGATGTAGTTTACGCCGACGAACATGGCCCCGGCGAGCAGGGCGCCTAACTGGATCGGATTGAGTGGCCCAACTGCTGGAAGCGGGACGAATTCGGCCAGGTACTGGCCAAAACCGATACAGTAAAACGCGGAGGCAAACGCCAGTCCCATCCAGTCACCCATGCCGGCGATCGACCCGAACAGCGGGCCGAGGGCCCTATTGATGTAATAGTAGCCCCCACCGGCTTTGGGCATCGCCGTTCCGAGTTCTGAGACCGACAGCGCGTTGACGACTGCGATGAATCCGCCAGCGACGAACGAAAGGATGACGACCGGGCCGGCCGCGTTGGCGGCGACTCCAGGTAAGACGAAAATGCCAGCGCCGATCATCGTCCCGATTCCGATTGTCAGCGCGGAGACCAAACCCAGGTCTTTCGCGAGTTCTTCCTCGCTCATTCCGAAGATGGTGCCCGCGGTAGGGCGATTACCGGTCGGTCAGCTTCCGTCACGAGTTTGAGCGAGAGATCGCCGGAGAGAAACTGAAGGAGTCTGTTTCCTCCCCGGGATCGGTAGGCGATCGCCGTCGCCTCGACGGCTGTTGCGGCCTCGAAGATACGGTCGACGACATCACGGCCGTAGACGGTATGTGTGTCGGCGTCCGGAAAGACCGAATGGAGGGCGTCGTACGCTTCGGCCGCGATCGCTTCGGACTGAGCGATCGGTGATTTGTCCGGGACGCCTTCGCCCTTTTCGACGACGTGGGTGACGGTCACGCGGTCGGGTTGATAGGGTTGGAGAGCGGTCGCGGTCGCGAGCGCGTCGTCCTCGTTCGCGACAGGCACGAGAACGTGGCCGAGTAAGTCGCGCGTTTCGTCGCCAGCCATACCGGCCGGTCGCCCTGCGGGGGTAAAGAAGTGAGGCATACTGGTCGGTATGTTAGTTGTTGGCCGGAGTGGACCTCACGTGACGTGATGCCGTTGTCGTCAAACCATCTGTTTCGGCGTAAGGAAGTTTTGGTGAATATTGGTCTGTATACCAATACTTTTATTGCATTGGTCTATGAACCAATGGGTGTGGATGGCCGCATTGACCGGCGATGACCTCGACGGTGTTAACGAGGTGCGGAAGTACCCCGATGGGACCGTTATTCGCGTTTACTGCATACGGACAAACCGTGACGCGTACCCGTCTGGATGGTGCTACACACTCCACTACGGTGCGACTGTACCGGACCCGCCACGCACACTTGACGATGGAACAATTCGTCGGTACGACAATTCGCACGAGGACACCAAAGGACACGAGTTGCACGTTGCACCGAACCCTGAACCAGATACAGTCGGGTTTCCTGGAATGGTTCAACGCTGGAAACGATTTTGGAGAGAGATTCCAAAATCCGAGTTCAAGGTCAAGTGAGGTAATCACAACACGGTGATACCCATGACCAATACCACGCCGCCGCTGCACCCGATAAAACGGGAACAACTTCGGGACGAATCGACACTCGTCGTGACCGTGGAGTCGACCGATGAATTCCACGACAAGGTTACCGAGAATATTGAGGCGCTCGAACGGGACGAAGCGATAGATTCCAAACCGACGCTCTCGTTTACGAGCTACGACGATCTCATGGCGACGTTAACGCCGCGCGTCCTCGATCTTATCGCGGTAATTCGGCGCGAAGAGCCAAGTAGCATCAACGAGACCGCGCGGGTTGTTGATCGAAATGTGAAGAACGTCCACGAGGAACTTAGTCGACTCGCGCAGCTGGGCATCATTTTCTTCGATGAGGAGGGCCAACGCAAGCGCCCGATCGTTTGGTTCGACGAACTCGTCATCACTCTGCCCTTCGATTCGGAGACTGACGAAACGGCCACTGCAGCTTTGTGAGTTATCTAAAGCATCACAGTTCGACCGCATATGGCTCGAATCGAATGGTCCCAAAACGTTTCTTGCTGATACTGTTCTCCACGTAACGGCCTCTACTCGAGGTATGGCGCACAGACGCGTTCGAGGCCGCTATCGAAGTCGATGGTTGGCGTCCAGCCGGTGGCCGCTTCGAGTTTTGACGGATCGGCGAGCGTGTCGTGGACGTAGACGTGGTCCGGCATGTAGCCATCCTCGTATACTGGCTCGACATCGGCATCGAGAATGACCGTGAGACGATCGACGAGCTCGTTCAGACTGTGTTGCTCACCGGTACCGACGTTGTATAGTCCTTGGAGTGACTCGTCGGCTACCAGTTCGAAGGCCCTGACGACGTCTTCGACGTGGGTGAAATCCCGGGTTTGTGTCCCGTCGCCCCAAATGACGGGAGAGCGCCCGGCCGCAATATCGTCGGCGAACTGGGCGATGAGATTGGCAAACTCGCCCTTGTGGGCTTCGGCCCCGCTGTAGCCTTGGTAGACCGAGAACAGCCGCAGCCCACACGTAGTCAGTCCGTAATGGTTGTGAAAATACTCGGCGTAGCGCTCTCTGGCGAGCTTGGACGCTTCGTAGGCGGTATTGGCTTCGACGGGCAGGTCCTCCGGCGAGGGCTCGGTCCGGCTCCCGTAGATCGAAGAGGTCGACGCGTAGACAACGTGCTCGCAGCCGTCATGTCGGGCTTGGTCGACGGTATTGACGAACCCCTCGACGTTGACCCGGGCGCCCCGGGTTGGATCGTCTTCGTGCATCTTGTATGAGGACAGCGCTGCGAGGTGGAAGACGATATCCACGTCGGTTGGCAAGTCGTCGTCGAGGACGCTCGCTTCGACGTATTCGACGTCGGATTCGAGGTTTTCGGGCGTGCCGAGGAAGCCGTCGTCGAGGGCGATAACCTCGTTCTCGACGGCCAGCGCGTTGGCCAAATTCGACCCGATAAAGCCCGCGCCGCCGGTGACGAGGACGCGCGCGTTGTGCATGCCGGAGGGGGTCGTTCCTGGCAAATAGGCGTTGGCATCCGTGGTCGGTCCCGGTCCACCGTCGGGTTTAAGAAGCGTACGACCGAATTATGAGACATGTCATCAATTGAGCTGACGCCAAGTCAGCAGAATATTCTCCAGGAGCTGGTCAATCTTTACCGGACCAGCGAGTCGGCAGTAAAGGGGGAAGCTATTGCCGACCGCGTCGACCGGAATCCGGGGACCATTCGCAACCAGATGCAGAGTTTGAAGGCACTTCAGTTGGTCGAGGGCGTCCCCGGGCCGAAGGGGGGCTACAAACCCACGGCAGCGGCCTACGACGCGCTGCAGATCCAGGAACTCGATCACGCCGCCGACGTTCCGTTGTTTCACAACGGGACGCTCATGGAGGAGGCAAACGTCGAAGAGATCAACCTCACCAGCGTCCACCACCCAGAACAGTGTCGAGCCGAAGTCACGCTCCGCGGGTCGGTCACGGACTTTCACGAGGGCGACAAGGTAACTGTCGGACCCACACCGTTGTCGAAACTCCAGATCATCGGGACGCTCGAGGGGAAAGACGACACGCGAAACACACTCATTTTGACGATCGACGACATGCAGGCGCCGGTCGGTGAAGTGGAGAAAGAGTCGTAGCTGGCTGGTCTTTTTGGACTCACCGTTCGACATTGAGGTCCGCCGGTCCCATCGCTGCGGGCAGTAACTCGCCGAGCGTATAGCGGGCCGGATCGGTGTCGGGGCCCTTGTCACACAGGATGGGGAACTCTTCGTCGACGAATTCGGCAACCGTCTGGCGACACGACCCACACGGGGTAAGCCCCGGTGCGTTCGGCGCACTGACGGCCAACTGCTCGAAATTACGGTGGCCGTCGGCAATGGCCGTGCCAAGCGCGACGGTTTCGGCGTGCAAGCTGTCGGAATACGTCGCGATTTCGACGTTACAACCCGTGTATACGGTTCCATCCTGACTTTCCAGTGCGGCGCCAACTGGAAACTCCGAATAGGGAGCGGCCGCCTGCTCGGCCGCCTGGCGAGCCCGATCTAGGAGCGCTGTCATGTAGATGGTATTGGCCAGATCGGGGAAATAGATGGCGCCGGCGCCGATACCAATTCCTTTGTACCGACGGCCAGTAGCCGCGGGCACCCAGAATGGTTCGGTTTTCGCTGCCCCGGTCACCCCTGCAAGCCGTGTTCCGACCGGGTCGGTATTACCAGGACGACCCGCCCGAATTCGAGTCGGGCGTCTGGTTCGTCATTATTGTCTCTCTGGTCCACATGCTCGGGTATTATCTGTTCGTGGTTCTCGGGGCGATACTCGTGTCCCAACAACAGGGCGTCGGTGTGAGTGAACTACTGGGAGATCTCACAACCGGTGCGCACATCCAGGGTCCATTTATCTCGATCCTCGTCTTGATGGTGTGGGCCGCCATGGCCGGCATGCTGCACATTGCGGTCAAACTGCAGCACGGGAAAGCCTACATTCGAGACACGCTCACGATCGTGAGCCTGTCGACGCCGGCGACGCTCCTTGGCTTATTGATCGCAGGTGGTGGCTTTTTGCTCGCGCTCAATGGGAACATCACGGCGATGCCCTACGACATCTTGCTCGGGCGCGTCTCCCACGAGTCGATCGTCGCGAGTGCCATCGGTGGCTCGGTGGCGTTCATTTGGATGGGCTATGTCTGGCTGTCAGCGCTCGAGGCGGTTCACGATGTGCCCCGGAGCAATGCCCGACGGGCGGTGATCGTCCCGGTTGCCGTGCTCGTCGGGTCGTTCATCCTGGCCGTTTGAAGCCCCTCTCCGTTGTGAAGCAGCGTTACACTGCTTCGATCGCATCCCAGACGACGGCAGAAACTGATTCGACCAGGGCGTCGACTGTCGCACTTTCTGCGTAGATGCGGAGGTAGGGCTCCGTCCCGCTGGGGCGGACGAGTGCCCAGCCACCGTCGGGAAAGTCGAGGCGAACGCCGTGGGCGGTATCGA
>CAZKGF010000115.1:0-1389 GCA_964552115.1 uncultured Halobacteriales archaeon | reverse complement strand
GCGAACACGACGACCGTTTCGGGGCCTCCCTGCGCACGAGCGTTGATGACGCCTTCGTGGAGGGCGCCCAGGCCGACGCGCTCGACACGACCGCCCGCCGCGTGGACGCGTTCGTCGATACGGGCCGAGGCATTCGGCGTGGTGACGACTACGGGGTCGCCGACACCGCTTCGCCGGACGTAGTGCTCGGCGAGGATTGCGACGACGGTGTCTTCGTGGACGACTTGCCCGTCGGGCCCGACCAGGACGATTCGATCGCCGTCACCGTCGTGGGCGATTCCGATATCGGGTGACCCACTGGCAACGAAGGCCGAGAAGTCGGTGAGGCTATCGGGCGTGGGCTTGCTTTCCCGAGCCGGAAAGTGGCCGTCGACGTTCGCATTGAGTGCACGGACATCCGCGCCGAGATCCGAGAGGACCTGTGGGGTGGCGAGGCCGGCAGTCCCCGTCCCACAGTCGACGGCGACGGTGAGGTGGGTTGGTGCAGCCCCCATGGATCGGGCGTAGTGGCCGACGGCCGAACGGTACTCGGGGACGATCGTGGTTTGGTGGCTGTCGCCCCACGCGTCCCACCCGGCCGGGTCGACTCCGTTATCGATGCGCTCTTCGATGCGGGCCTCGGCCTCGCGTTCGTACTCGCGGCCGTCGACGAATAGCTTGATGCCGTTGTCTGCCGGTGGGTTGTGACTCGCCGTCAGCATGAGTCCGCGCCGGCCACGCGAGGCATAGGCGAGCGCGGGCGTCGGAACCTGCCCGAGGCGGACAACTTCGGTGCCGACGCTCTGGAGGCCGGCTGCGACGGCGTCGGCGAGTGCGGGGCCCGTCTCGCGGCCGTCTCGGCCGAGCACGAATTCGTCGGCGTCGAGCCCGGCTGCCTGGCCGACCGCTACCCCAAGACTGGGTGTGACCGTCTCTTCGACCGGCCCGCGAATCCCCGCGGTGCCGAACAGCGTCATGACTACCGGTTCAGACTGGTCGTATAAATAACGCGTCGAACCCGCTTAGATGTCGAGTTCGCCCAGGTCGTACTCGGAAATGTCGACGCCGTCGTCGGTTACCTCGGCGATGAAGACGCCGTTGCCGGAGCCGGTATCGCGCTCGGAGGCAGCCTCGATCCCTGCAGCTGCAGTGCTGCGTGCCGCGTCGATGGACATGTCTTCCTCATACCGATCCTCGAGGGTCCCGTAGGCGACGGTCAGGCCGGAGCCCGTGATCGTGTAGTTGTCCTCCATGACGCCGCCGGCGGGGTCGATACTGAAAACGTGTGAGCCCTCGTCGTCGATGCCGCCGAGGATGGGATTGATGGCGAAAAAGGGCCCGCCACGGGCGAAGTTGCCTGCCAGCGTCGACAGCGCGGTCATACTCATGTCGGTGCCACGCCGGGCTTCG
>CAZKGF010000114.1:0-6653 GCA_964552115.1 uncultured Halobacteriales archaeon | reverse complement strand
CGATCGCGTTCGATAGCCGTCACCTCAGTCGCGATGGGCAAGAGGCGAGAGGTTAACGCTCCAGTCCCAGCGCCTATTTCGAGGACGTGGCTGCAGTCTGCCCCAATGTCGGTTGCATAGGTCGGGAGCCGGTCGAGCACTCGGTCATCGACGAGGAAGTGCTGATCCTGTCGAGGATCAGCTTGGATCCCCGCTCGCCTGAGCAACGCGTCCGGATCCCGGAGTTCTCCCTCCTCGGCCGTCGTCATTGCTCAGGATCGTGGCCGACGAACGTCCGATACTTGAGGTCATCCTCCTTGAGTTCCTCGATAATCCGTTCCACCAGGACCTCCTCGGGATTGTGAAGGCCGCTCACGCGACCTTCGAGATCGTCGAACCCTTCGAACGGCCGCCGATCACGTTCGTCCAGTATCGCGTTTCGAAGTTTCTTGCCGATCCCTGGCAACAAATTCAGTTGGTGCAGTCGAAGGGTGATCGGCTGTGCCTCGTTGTAAAAGTCCACAAACCGCTGTTCGTTAGCCTCAACGAGGTCCTCAACCGTATACTCGAGTTCGGCCCGCGCACCGCTGGAAAGTTCACCGTGTTCGACCTCGTTTCGACGTTCGACAGCGGGCGATCCAGGAATCTCGATTCGGTCCCCGATCGAGAGCTCGGCATCGTCTGAGATGACGAGTTCGTACAGTGAGAAATCGTTCGTGCCGAGTGCGTACGCGAGGGGTTGTTTTTGATACTGTGGCCTGTCATCCTCTGTCCGGCCATGGGGAAGAACATCCAAAATCACCGCAGACTCCCCCTCGTCGGAGGGCGGGGAGGCGTCTTTACTCATCGGTAACACGTAGAACAAGGGCTCACTTAAAGCTGCGCTGGCCTAGGCGTACCGTTTGACGATATTCAGAATTTCGTCAAGTTCGTCACCGGAAAGAGAGTACCGCTCCTGGGCGAAGACCGCACGAAGCTCGTCCCTGTCGAGGGGTTTGAGGTCGGCAATCTTGTACGCCGTCGATTCCTCGACCTTCTCCAGTTCCTGGAGTTCGGATACGAATTCACGTGCCTCTTCGGGTTCGAGAGTGGCAAACCTGTTCACGTGATCGACCGCGCGGGAAAGTTCGTATCGAAGTTCGCGTTCTTCGTCTGCAGCGCGCTCGGACTCAAGATCGGCAAGGATCTCCTTCGTCTCGGCTACAGTGAGATACTCCTCGGACAGCTTCTTCTTGAAGATCGTCATTCCTGCCGGCGAAGGTGTGCGGGTTTGGCGATGAGGGTTTTCTCGGTCCCGCCATCCGTAATGCGAACTTTGTACGCTTGTCCCTGCTGGCCTTCGACCACTCCTGTGTGACCGTCGAATCGGGGATGATATCGCCCTTCCGGCACGCTCGGATCGATCTTCAGGTGGACAGACTCACCATCTTCGTACCGTTCGACGGCGCGTTGTGGCGGAGATGTGCCGCGTTCGCGGGGATCGTTCTGAAGTTTGTGTCGTGTCCCCGTACGCGGACCATTTGAATTGGGCATTCTTGTCGCTGGGTAGTCCGGTCGGCGTTATAAAACGTGCGTTACAGGGCGCGATTTGGCACTGCGGGGAGGTCGTCCGTGGGTTAGAGACGGCCGACGTTCTCGACTGACACCGATTCGACACCGTCAACCCCGCTGAATGCCTCCTCGACGGCCTCGGTTCCGCCAGCATCGTCAGGGACGATCACGGTCGGAATGAGTGCGACGAGGCCGAAGGCCACATCGTCACGTTCGAACCCGTTGATTTTGGCCCCTTCGGGAAGCGCCCCCTCCAGCCGTTCCTGGAGGGCATCCAAATCGACCTCGGGGCTCTGGGGCATCACCTTGATTGCTGCAGCGACCTTTCCCATGATTACGGTCCCGTAAATCCGCAGTCTGGACACTGATACAGATTACTCTGCTTGCGACATTTGGCACACCGAACGATCCGGTAGCCACATTCGGGACAGTCGAAGGTTGCCGCGTTGGTCCCGGCGATATTGATCCCGCAGGAGATACACTTTTGAGCACGTTTCTGCTGGGCGTCGCTCATACTCGGACGTATCGTGGGCGGGCCTTTAACGGTTGTTAAACGCCTGCCTCAGGATCCAGGGAGGATGTCCCCGAGCGACGCACCGAGCGCCATGGGGACGAATGCCACACTTACTTGACAGACCGCAAGCCACGGGTCACTGGCCCAGGAGACGCGTCCCCACACGGTCATCATGAGCGCGGCCATCCCCAGCGAAATTGCCAAGACGCTGGCGAGGCGCCGCGGGACGATGCCGAACAGGGGTTGATGAACACGAACATCCTGGATCTCGGCGACGTAGAGGACGCCAACTGTCAGGGCCAGTCCGAGTCCGAGTGTGAAGACGAGGAACAGCGGATGGTCGGCAACATACTCTCCTACTTCCTGCGTTCCGCCTTCGACGAACATGGGAATACCAAAGAGGAATGCACCGACGAAAGCCTCAGCGGCGTCATGGCGGTCGTATCCTCGTATTACTCGGCCGAACACTGATGGATCTTCGATGTCGAGGGCAGCTTCTCGAGCCTCCTGTAACTGTTCGCGCGCAGCAGGCGAGTCGACGTGCTCCTCAATGTCGTCGAGATCGTCCAGAAGGGCCGCGACGCGAGGCCCACTTGCCTCCTCATCCCTTTCATTGCTAGCGTCGTCCGAATCAGACGAATCGTCTACGCGGTCAGTCATCTTGTGGGCTCGCGCGATTCTGTAGTCGTGTGTGGTATCTCCGGATCGGGAAGCGCTGTTCCTGCGGGCCGACCGTTATCCCACTCGTAGAACCCCTGGCCGCTGCTGCGCCCGGTGTGCCCGGCAGTGACCAGATCCCGGAGCACGGGAGGGGCCGCAAACCGGTCACCAACAGCCTCCGTGAGTGTTTCAAGCGCCGAGAGGCGGTCCCGAAGCCCGGCACGGTCAGCCCGTTCGAGCGGCCCTGTTTCGAGGTCGTGTGCCACAGCCATGGCGGCGTCGACGGCCTCAACCCCAGCTACTCCATCGTTGACTAAGCGCATTGCTTCGACCTCTTGAACGAGGAGTAGTCGGCGGATAACGCCCCCCGGGACATCTCGAACCAATGTCCACGTGAACCCCAGTTCCTCGACGAACGCAGTTGCCTTCTCGGCAGCCGCCGGCGTCGTTTGGTCCGCTGCGACTACCTCGACAAGCGAGACAGACGGAGGTTCGAAAAAGTATAGCCCAATTGCGCGTTCGGGCCGGCGAAGGCCAGCCGCTGCGGCAGTTACCCGACCCGTTTCTCGGCCGGTAGCCAGGAGAGCGTCCGGTGGCGCCAACTCTTCAACCGCGGCGAAGTATTCCCGCAGAGTGTCCGTGTCGTCCGCTCTGGTTTCGATTACCACGTCGGCATTGGCCACTACCCCTTCCAGATCGGTCGTCCCGTCGAGGCGATCAGTTGCCCCCGCAATCTGTGAATCAGCATCGACCGATGCGTCTCCCCCCTCCCCCAATGCTCGCTCGACTGCGTCTATCCCGTCCATGACGTCTGTAGCCTCGGAATCATAGAGGCCGACATCGTGACCGGCCAGGGCGCAGACCTGAGCGATTCCTTGGCCCAGCCCACCAGCTCCCAGCACGCCAACGTCCATACGAGACACCGTGGGGCGGTTGCGGTTAAGCGTTTTCGCGTTTGCCAGGCGCTTCGTCAAGGAACCCAACACGCTTCTGAAGCACTGCCGTTAGTCTGGGAAAGGATAAAGGGACCTACGAGCAAGGGTCAAACCACTGCGAATGGCGCCACCCGATCGGGACGACGTGGCCTCGACACTCACAGAGGTGGCGACGTTGCTCGGCGACGATGACCGGAGCCAGTCCCGTCTGAAGCGCTACGTAGAGTTACTGGATGCCGAAGAGGAACCGGTCCGGATCGCGGCTGCATGGGCCTGCTGCATGGCTGGCCTTCGGGATGCAACGGCCAGAAATTTTCTCCTCACCGAGCTCCAATCCCGTGGTGAGAGTACGTCCCGATCCGTCCAGTACCAACAGACAGCGACGTTCCTCGCCGGCATGTCGAATGACCATCCGAAAGCGCCGTCTCCCCCGACTCGGCACGTGCAACACATCCCCCAAGAACCGGACTCCGTGCAATCGAATCAGCACCCCTCTGGGGGCACGGGTCAATCATCACCGTCCGATACGACCCCAGATAGGACTGATGACAGTCCCGATGTCGCCGACGACCTCGACGTGATCACTGCCAAAACCGGGTTTTCGTCACTTCACGTCGCCGGTGGTGGCCGACGCGGTCGGTTTGGAGAAAGCTACAACGCCCTCGTCAGCATCGACGATTCCGACGCAGCCGTGACCCTCCGGTTTCTACAACTTGACGACGGGCTCTCGGAGGGAATCACGGACGAGGCAATCAGTGCGTGGAGACAGATGGGCCACCATCCAAACGTTGTAGAGGTACTCGAAGCGGGACACGCGCCACGCCCGTGGCTCGTGACCGAGGTTACCGGTGAACGACTCATCGATCGTGGCCGAGCCCCACCAGAACGTGCCCTCGCCGACGGACGTGCCCTGGCGTCGGGATTGGCTCATATCCACGCTTCAGACATCGTTCACGGTGGTCTCGATCCCTGGACGGTGGTCTATCCTGGGGGATTCAATCTGGGGGGAGAGCCCGAACGCCCGCAACTGGACGCGCCAGGCATACTACCAGCAATCCGCCGGGAAGTAAATCCAGCCGACTTCGTCGACCCCCGCTATGCTGCACCCGAATACTTCGACCGTAAGTATGGCAGCATCGATAACCGAACAGACATCTATCACCTCGGTGCAGTCCTGTACCGGTTGTACACTGGTAGTCCGCCCTACCGGGGTCGGTTTGCTGAAGTCAGGGAGGCAGTGCTCAGTGGTGCTTTTCCAGAGATAGACGAAACAACACCGACCGCGCCGGCCGTAAACGACCTCCTGGCCACAGCCCTCGCGACGGACAAACTCCGACGGTACGAAACGGCAGAGCAATTCGGCCGAGCGATTGCGAGAGTGGAGGAGGAAGCCGATGGCGAGTGAATTCGAACTCGGCCTTCACAACATCGCCGGAAATCCGAACTTAACGTTCATCACGTTCATGGCAGTCGTGTTGCTGATCGTTCTCGGATTTCGTTTCTTTTGGTATGCAGTCAAAAACGCCCGCGCGACCGGGCTTCCTATCCAACGATCCCTCTGGATAGCGCTTTCCATAAGTGGTGGGTTAGCGCTGGTGTACGGCTTCCTCGGGACCGTCGAAATCATCAGTTCACTCAATACCCCATATCGAAGCGCCGTCATGCTCGGCGTTGCTTTGAGTCTGGCAATCGGAATCCGTGAGACCCACACGGCAACGGGGGATGGATCGCCAGCGTCAACAGGCGAGCAATTATTGCGGGTGGGATTTGGGGCAATCGTTGTGGGCCTGGCCGGGGGGCTGCTGGTGTGGGGCCCCACGACGACGCTGGCCGGCTTAGAGGGTGTCACGGCCGTCCTTTTTCTCGCTTACGGAGCAGCTCCGTATCACGCCCGCACTGCACCAGGCCGACTTCGAGGGACGCTTCTGGACTCGCTCGTTCGCCACCTCGTGCCGGTTCTCACCTTCGCTGCACTCGTCAGTATCGTCAGCAGTGCGCGATTATTGGGCGTCGATCGCGTGATCGTCCTTCACGTCCAGGTGGTCTTCGTTATTATGACGGCGACTGCACTCATGACAGCGACCATCAAGCTCCAACAGAACTTGGCCGGTCTGTGATTACTCCGGGCACAACCCAGGGACGTCGCTGATGACGCCGTCGACACCGGTGCCTTGCACCCAGGCAAGGTCCGCCGGCGTTCGAACCGTCCACGCGGCGATAAAGAGGTCGGCATCGTGTACCCACTCGACAACAGTTGGGGAACACCACTGCCAGTGTAAATGTATCCCGACACACCCGTTTTCAGTAGCCGTCTGGAGTGCAGCGCCGAGTTGATCCGTCGTCGGAGCCACGGTGGGCCCCCCACATAGGAGGACACGGGGTCTGTCCACCCCGATGAATCTCTCCGGTTCGAAGGAGGAAACGAGCACTCGGTTCGCCACGTTTTCCATGAGTGTGGTTAGTTGGTGGCCTAGGCCTGCCTCCTTCAGTTCGGCAACCAGATCGACCTCTGCCGGAAGGTCGGCCAATATGGCCGACACTGCGGGGATCCCGGCATCGCTTCCTTTGACGTTTACCGCGCTCAATTCCTCGAGTGACAGATCGGAGATAGAGCCGGTTGTGTCAGTCACCCGATCAACAGTCGGGTCATGACACGCGACGAGTTCGCCGCTCGCACACCGCCGGACGTCCACTTCGACTGCGTCCGCACCCGCAGCGACCGCTGCGCGGATGGCCGGGATTGTGTTTTCCGGATTTGCGCCAGCAAATCCTCGATGCGCGATGCAACGCACGACACAAGGGTCGTCCAGGCGGTACAAAGGTCCCCGGTTTGTTACAGGCAGGGCGCGATACCCCCAACTCCCGACACTCGCCAGACAGCGAGGGTGCCCAACACTAGGTGGATTTTAACCGCCTGGCTACTCGAACGGACGTATGGAAACTACGTTCGATTTCGGTGGCGATGTCGTCCTGGTAACCGGTGTCTCCGGGGCACTCGGTAGTGCAGTGGCCAC
>CAZKGF010000113.1:0-6655 GCA_964552115.1 uncultured Halobacteriales archaeon | reverse complement strand
TGCCTGGTGCGTTCCACCGCGAAGGATCGCGGTAAACGCGAGGTGGTTTGCGAGGTGTGTGGCGTCAGCCTGCGGATCCTCGCAGACCGGGCAGGCGTAACCCATGCTAGTGCGCCGGGAGCCAATCATACAAACCCCACGGCTTACGAGCGGACGAGGACGAATGCGTCCTCGCCGTCTTTGTAATACTGTGGTATCGTCCGCCGGTGCTCGAACTCGTATTGTTGGTACAAGGCCATTGCCCCCTCATTGCCCGCACGGACTTCGAGTTTAGTCGCGGTGACCCCTTGCTCCCTCAGAAACGAGAGTGCGGCCTCGAGCAATTGAGCACCAACTCCTTCTCTCCGGTGGGACTGTGTCACTGCTAGATCTTTCACGTGACCTAACGGGCGGCCATTATTGGGAACTGTATCAGCGACGATGTACCCGAGCACGTCCCGTTGGTGTGCGACTAAGAATCCAGAACAGCCGAGATACCGCTCCAATGCAGCGAACGGCCAGGGTTGCGGGAAAGTAGCCTGCTCGATGCGATAGATCGCCAGGAGATCTGCTCGATTTGCCGGCCGGATACGTGGTCGAAGTCCCTCAGGGGGCGCTACGGTCGTCACGGCTGGAATTAGGGCTGCCCGCACAAATGAGTAATCCCCCTAATGGCGGGTGTTAACCCAAAATTGGTCACTCATCACCCTTGACGGCGATGACGCGGATTACATACAGCATTCGGCCAATCGCACTGTGCTATGCGAACGGACGTCTTTCGGCGGGGTCCCCGGGCAAAAGATGACCTGATTGGTTTTCTCTGAAAATCCCATGATCGTCCGGTAACGACCCGGAGGCGGTGATTTACAAACAAAACCTTCATTAGCAGGCGTCGAGAATTTTCGCCCGCACCCCTTCGGGTGCCACCCCACCCCCCTCTTTCCGTTTTTCACTCGCCAGGCCAGCGTCAGTCTTCGTAAATCAGTATCGTCGCTCGGCCACTTTCCACGACAGTCACCGCGTCACCGGAGGCTGCACGATGCTCTTCTTCGATGGAAATGGCTTCGCCTGGGACGACTGCCACTTCATTACCCATTTCGATCTCGACTTCACCCTCGGTCCGTTTTTGTTCCTTTACCGTCGCCGGGTCCATCGACTCGAGCGCGGCGATTACGTCGCCAGCTTTGTCACGGAACTCTGGGCCGATAACCGAGTGGTCCGGTTCGATTCCGATCGGGACGAGTTCCACTGCCGGTTCCCCCTGGCGGATTACCACTGGGCTGTTGATCGCCTCACTCAGGTCGTACGTGTCGATTGGGTCCTCGGGCATCTCGTCGGGGTAGACCTCGACCCGTCCGAGTTCTGCATTCAGCGCCAGGCCATGGTCGGACTTCCAACCTCGGACCGTCGAGGCGATATCGGCAATTAGTTTTCCGATGCGTTCGGCGTCTTCGTCGACGGCCTCTATCGCCGGCCAGTCTGCTGCATGGACACTGCCGGACGTATTGGGAAGCGCGTCCCATGCTTCTTCGGTTAGGAAGGGGGCAAAGGGGGCAAGCATTCGCAGAGCGGCTGAAAGGGCGGTAAAGAGCGCCTGTCGAGCAGCGTCCCGCTCACCAGGACGCCCTTCGTAGAGCCGACCTTTGATGAGTTCGATATAGTCGTCTGCGAGGTCGTGCCAGACGAACTCCCGTAGTTCTCGAAGTGCGGAATCGAACCGATAGTCCGCCATGGCGTCCCGAACATCCCGCGCCACCCGACTGGTTCGCGATCGGATCCACCGATCCGTATCGCGGTAGGCGGGATCGGCCAGTGGGTCGCGCTCACCCTCCAGATGTTCAGCTGCAAATCTGGTTATATTCCACACTTTGGTTTGGAATCTGGAGGCAGATTTGACCTCTTTCCACTGAAATTGGATGTCACTCCCGGGTTGTCCCCCCAAAGCCATTGCTTGGCGAAACGCGTCCGCCGAATACTCTTCGACTGCTTCTTCCGGTTGAACGAAATTACCCCGGGACTTGGACATCTTGTTCCCATCCTCACCGAACACCATTCCATTGATGAGTGCCTCCTCCCACGGGATGTCCTCCTCGAGGGCAGCGGTGCGGAGGAGCGTGTAAAACGCCCAGGTTCGGATAATGTCGTGGCCCTGTTCGCGGAGCGTCGTCGGCTCAAATCCTTCGGTCGGCCACCCCTGAACGTACAGTGGTGTAATCGACGAATCCATCCACGTGTCCATGACGTCGGCGTCTCCCCGCCAGGCCGTCCCGTCACATTCCGGGCAGGATCCGATGTCGGGATCGGCGTCAGTGGGATCTACTGGCAACTCCGACTTCTCCGCAATGTAGGTGTATTCACAGTCTCCACAGAACCACGCAGGAATCGGCGTTGCGAAGACTCGTTGCCTGGAAATCACCCAGTCCCATTCCATCCCTTCGGTCCAGTCCTCGAGGCGATCATACATGTGAGACGGAATCCACTCCACCTCGCGGGCCTGTTCGAGGATCTCGTCCTGTCGCACCTCGACAAACCACTGCTCTTTCGAGAGGATTTCGATCGGCGTGTCACATCGCCAACATTGGCCGACGTTTTGGGTGGTTGGCTCGGTGTCCACGAGGAAACCGCCTTCTTCGAGGTCCTCGACGATCGCGTCCTTCGCTTCATCGATCCCAAGGCCCTCGTACGATCCCGCGTCGGCCGTGAGCTGCCCATCCTCAGAGAATATCGTCCGGAGTTCGAGATCGTATTCCGCCCACCATTCGACGTCCTGTTTGTCGCCGAACGTACAAATCATGACGGCCCCGGTCCCAAAGTCGCCGTCGACCGCCTGGTCTGCGATCAATTCGACCTCTTGGCCGAACAGGGGAACCTCAAAGCTGTCGCCGATTCTGTCGCCGAACCGCTCGTCATCTGGTTCGACTGCCATCGAGACACAGGCGGCCAGTAGTTCCGGTCTGGTCGTTGCAATGTCAATATCGTCGTTCCCGACGCCGGGAAACGTGATCGTATACAGTGTTCCCTCGACGCCTTCCTCGGTCTCTACTTCGGCGTCGGCAATTGCAGTCTCACAACGGGGACACCAGTTGACGGGGTGTTCGTCACGATAGATATAGTCATCGTCGTTCATCTCGACGAACGATGCCTGGGTCGTCCCCCAATACGCCGGATCCATCGTGCGGTACTCTTGTGTCCAATCCTGGCTGAATCCCAGCGTATGCATCGTCGACTTCATCGCCTCGATTTGCTCTTCGGTGTGTTCGATGCACATCCGACGAAACTCCTCACGGGGAACGTCAGTACGGTGTATGCCCTGATTTTCCTCTACTTTGACCTCCGTCGGAAGGCCGTGGCAATCCCATCCCTGGGGAAACAGGACGTCGTCGCCGATCAACCGGTGAAATCTGGCAGCGAAGTCCATGTAACACCAGCCGAGGGCGTTACCGATGTGGAGGTTGCCAGTTGGATACGGTGGCGGAGTGTCGACAACGTAATCCGGGCTTCCGGTGTCTTCGTACTCGTAGACGTCGCTCTCCTGCCACGTCGAACGCCAGTCCGATTCGACGGTGTCGGGGTCGTAGGTGTCGGGGAGGTCGCTCATAACTCAGTGAAATCCGTGACGGTGACATCGGCATGCGATCTTCGTCGAAAACGCGTACCAGCTAGTCTCGCGCCAGCCCTTATACTACCGACGTCATCGCGTCCATAGAGGGCGGTGGACGCTCGTTCGTATAAATTTTCGCTTCAACGCGACGAAACACGGAATCGGGCCTCGGAACCCATCCAACACCGATGGCACTTGGCGTGGAGATGGGCCACCAATTCCATTGAACTGAGGAACCGCAATTCCTACTTACCGTCCTCGTGACTCATTCCTATGGAACTGGGCGTTATCGGTCTCGGTCGAATGGGCAGAATCGTCGTTGACCGGGTCCTCGCTGCCGACCACGACGTGGTCGCCTTCGATGTCGACGAAACTGCCGTCGTTGAGGCCACTACTGCAGGGGCAGTCGGTGCCGATTCGATCGAAGAGCTTGTGACAACGCTGTCCCAGCCCCATCGCATTTGGCTCATAGTTCCAGCGGGTGAGGCTGTGGACGCCGCACTCGATTCCCTCGAGCCCCACCTCGATAGTGACGATATCGTCGTCGACGGTGGGAACTCACATTTCGAGGCGTCGGTTCGCCGGGCGGACGAAACAGACGCTGCGTACCTAGACTGTGGGACGTCCGGCGGTCCCGCGGGTGCTGACAGGGGGTTTTCGCTCATGATCGGTGGCCCCACGCCAGCGTATCGGGCCATGGGACCGGTATTCGACGCGGTCGCAACCGGCCCTGCAGGCCACGAGCTGCTGGGCCCTGCTGGGGCTGGACACTACGTTAAAATGGTTCACAACGGCGTCGAATACGCGTTGATGCAGGCGTACGGCGAAGGGTTCGAACTCCTGGCCAACGGCCGATATGATCTGGATCTGGCTGCCGTTTCCCGAACTTGGAACAACGGTGCCGTCATCCGCTCGTGGCTGCTGGAACTGTGTGAGGAAGCGTTCCGGGAGGAAGGGAACGATCTCGGTGACGTTGAGGACTACGTGGCCGGTGGTTCCACCGGCACTTGGACCGTCCAGGAGGCTCTCGAACAGGAGGTTGCACTCCCGCTGATTTATCAAGCTCTGGCTGAGCGATTCGCGAGTCGGTCTGGCGAGCAAGGACGGTTTTCACGTCGCCTCGCGAACCGGCTTCGATACGGCTTCGGTCGTCACGAGGTCCACCGCACTTAATGTTACTTCGCCACTGCCAAACAACAGGTACAAAACCCACTGCTCCGTAGCCGGCGCCATGAGACGTGACGCCACGCTGGTCGCTGTGGTTGGCCTGCTGTTTCTGGCCTTCTTCGGCTACTGGCTTGGGTCTCTCGTGAGCCTCACGCAGTTCGGGGTCGTCGCCGGATTCCTCCTCACTATCGTCGTTGTCGCCTTACACTACGCTAAGGGGACCGGGTGGGATCCTGCTGAGGATATTTCCCAGGAAGTCCTCGAACGTCGCGCGGCGGCTGTTCCAGAGACTGGATTTCCGGAGCCGATGAATCGATCGATCGGTGGCGGTGGGGCAATTTCTGTACCCGAAGGGGCTGAGGGAGAACTCGGCGAGGGCGAGGAAGAAGAGGCAGGGGAGACGGGCTTCGACCCCGATTCGATTTCGGAAGACGAAGTCGAGTACTACGAAGTCGAATTCGTCAAAGAAGGCGAAACCATCGAGGTTGCCAATAACGAACCGATTCTGGAAGCCGGCGAAGATGAAGGGTGGGACCTGCCCTACGCCTGCCGGGAAGGCCAGTGTCTCTCCTGTGCCGGCCACATTTCCGACGGGCCCGCCTTAGATTACATCCGTCACGACGACAATGACATGTTGGACGAAAACGAGATGGACGACGGATACTGTCTTACCTGTGTCGCCTACCCGATCGATGATTTTGCACTCGAAACGTCAGAGTCTCCTTGAGAGAGCGGTCGGGGAGGGCCGTGTCTATGGCCTTTTCGTGTGTTAGCTCCCCCACTAACTCGTTCCCAACGGTTTTTACCTGATGGCGACTACTCGCTTTCGAGGGCGGCTAGTTCAGCGGACAGAACGCCTGGTTCCGGACCAGATGGTCGGGGGTTCAAATCCCTCGCCGCCCGACTCCATTTCAGCCACGGTGTACCCATTCCTTCGGGGCGACCATTCGAGGGACACCCCGATAGTAACTCGGGAGGGATTGAGCCGCCACACTCGGAAATAGACGAGGCATCGGGCGCCCCCCACAACCCTCGAAACTGGACGGGATCTCCTCCGTATAAGATGCCGGTTGGAGGATGATTTCCGGAGTAAATGTCAGAGGCACGGTCCGGGTCGTCCCCCCAACGCGGCGCTCATCAATTTCGTAGGTACTGACATAATGCTAGTGCCTGAATATTCAACCCTTATTTCTTCTCCTGTCAGTCGTCCATCCGCTCGCCTTGGTACGACCCTTCGTAGACGGCGTCGTGGGCAGCCGTTGCGATTACAAGTTGGGCGACTCTGGCCGTCTGTTCGATAGTGATCGGCTCGTGAACCTCGAGTAGGCCTTCACCACGACCTTCGTATCCAGCATCCCAGACGGCGGTGTCGATCGTACAGAAATTCCGGAGAAGCGAAGACCGAGGATACAAAAACCCGACGTGACCTTCGGGGATCGAAACGCGCTCACAGTACTGGATCACGTACCCCCCGGGCGACAGCTCGTAGGCGCCGTCTTCGGCTTCGATTTCTTCCCGGGCACCGATTGACTTGCCCGAGGTTCCGATCCGTCCCGATTGGCGTTGGCGAAAGATTGCCTCGACCGTGAGATCAACGCCGTTGGGTTGAATCTGTTCGTCGCCAAGGTCTCCCATGTGATCGGCCAGAAATTGCCCACTTTTGAACATACAGGGGTCTGGGCCAGGCAGTGAATAATGCTGCCGGCTTTGGTCACTATGATGGGGGCTGGGCCGACATCTCATACTGGGCGATATTTGCCGCCTCGCGGCGCCATTCGGCCGAACACACATGATTTATGTCCACGGATATTCGATATACAAACGCTATGGGACAGACTCTTACGGAGAAGATACTCGACGACCATCTCGTCGAGGGGGACCTAACCCCCGGCGAGGAAATCGGGATCG
>CAZKGF010000112.1:0-6656 GCA_964552115.1 uncultured Halobacteriales archaeon | reverse complement strand
CGAGGAACCGATGCCGGTCAAACCCGGGCAGCACTACCAGATGGGCGGGATCGAGGTCGACGAGAACGGCCAGACGTGCATCGACGGGCTGTACGCCGCGGGCGAGTGTGCGTGTGTCTCCCTCCACGGTGCGAACCGACTGGGCGGAAATGCACTGCCCGAACTGATGGTGTACGGTGCCCGGGCCGGGGCCCACGCGGCCGGCGGCGATCTTGGGCCCGCGCAGATCGAGGTTGGCCCATCGGCCAAATCAGATGGCGGCGACGTGGAGCCACCGGTCGAGCCCGGAATGGTAGGCGACGGGACAGACCCGGTCGTCACCGACGGCGGTTCACTGGCCCCCGCAGATGTCGTCGAATCGGCCGTGTCGGCCGAACGAGACCGTGTCGACGCCCTCTTGGAGCGGGACGGGCGCAATCACGCGGCTGTCCGCGAGGACCTCCAACAGACGATGACCGAATACGTGAATGTGTTTCGAGAGGAAGCGGGGCTTCGAGAGGCGCTCGAACGGATCAGAGCGGCCAGAGAACAGTACCGCGATGTCGGTGTTTCCGATCCCTCTCGCACCTACAACACCGACCTGATCCACACGATCGAAACCCGAAATATCATCGACGTGGCGGAGGCCATTACGCTGGGCGCACTCGCTCGGGAAGAGTTCCGGGGCGCCCACTGGCGGGCCGAACACCAACAGCGCAAGGACGACGAGTGGCTCAAGCACACGATGCTCGCCTGGAACGACGGGACGCCATCGTTGTATTACAAACCGGTCATCTTGGAGGGCGAGGCAAAGACCTACGAGCCCAAAGAGCGCAGTTACTGAACGACCGGTCCGAAACCACTTTCTCCTCCGCCCGATTGCTCCGGAGCGAGTCGTGTCCACGTATCCGAGGGCCAGCAAACTCGCGCGGGGACTGGCGATCGGTGTCGCCGTCTGTCTACTGGTCCCCGGCCAGGTGCTCGCCCACGTCGGCTCGCTGGAGGGAACCGCAACGACAGCCACGATACCGCAGTGGTTCGTCGTCCTCGTCGCTGGCGTCGTCGTCGGGGCCTCCTTCCTGTTCACGAGCCTGATGGCCGATCACGAGGCACTCCAATGGATCAATGGGTTGGCGGTCACCGGATCGATACCGTCTGTCATCAGACGACTACTGGGGCCACTCATTGGCGCAGGAAGCGTCGCTGCGCTCATCGGAGTCGTTGCGATTGGATTCATCGGGCCGAGCAATGCCAACGGGAACCTCGCTTCGTTGTTCGTCTGGGTCGCATGGTGGGGCGGATTCACCATCACCACGTACACGATCTGCAACAGTTGGCCGGTATTCGATCCGTTTCGCCGACTCGCCCGTCTGGTACCGGGAACGGCCCAGCGGAGCTATCCATCGTCGCTGGGAGCCTGGCCTGCAGTCGTGGGACTGCTCGCGCTGGTCTGGGTCGAAGTAGTCAGTGGGGCAACGGAGCAACCACGAGCCCTGGCCGGGCTAATCGTGGTGTATGCCGGCGTCACCATCGGGGGTGTCTGGCTGCTGGGTCGAGAGACGTGGTTCGACCGCGTTGACCCACTCTCCGCCGTGTTCAGGACCTACGGTGGGCTGGCACCCATTCAGCGAACGGAGTCCGGCTTCTCACTCAGACTCCCGGGTGCTGCGCTGACCGATCGACCAGGCCAACACCGAACCGGCGATGTCGCGTTCGTCTTGGCACTCCTCTGGGCGACGACGTTCGATGGGCTCGTGTCCACCCCACTCTGGCGATCGGTTCTGGAACCCGTCGTCGCTGTTGGCGTGCCCGCAGTCCTGGGCTACCTGAGCCTCCTTATCGGTGGGTTCGTGGTGTTTCTCGGTGCCTACCGGTGGGCTGCCCGACGGAGTCGTGCCAGCGCTGATTCCTACGTTCGGCCTGACGCCATCGCGCGGTGGTTGGCTCCATCGCTCGTCCCCATCGCCGCGGGCTACCATCTTGCGCATTTCCTGGGGTACGTGATCACGCTCTGGCTGCCACTGATTACCGCGTTGCAGGCGCCACTGACGGGACCGACAGCGTTCACGGTGATCGTCCTGCCGGAGTGGTTCGGCTTCGTGAAACTCGGGGCCGTCCTGGTGGGACACCTGCTAGCCATCTGGGTCGCACATTCGATCGCTTTCGACCTGTTTCCCGGCGCTCGTCAGCCAATCAGAAGCCAGTATCCGCTGATCGGCGTGATGATCGGATACACCCTCGTGAGTGCGTGGGTGATCGTCTCGCCATCGATTCAAACTCCATTCGTATGACTGAACACAGCCAACGCCCGGAGACGGACGTCCCACCCGACGAAACGCCCGCCGCCATCTGTCAATACTGCGACCGCCCGTTTCGCTCGGATCGACTGCACTGGTTGCACATCGGGGAAGTCCACGAGGCCGCGATGACTGACGAAGATCGGGCGGCATACGAGACAGCACTGGAGGCAGAACGTGACGACCTGTTCTATTACCAACTCAAAGTCACGGTCGCACTGGGGCTATTGTACTCGACGACGGCGATGGCGATGATGTTCTTCCTCGGGGGATAGCGTGGGCTAGGCTGGCAGGGTCGAAGGGTGACCCACCTCGTGAGTTAGGTAGTAACTCTTTATCGGTGGATCGTGACACACGTCCCCATGGATGGGGTATTGAACGAGACCACGAATACACTGCACAAACACGAACCTGGGGAAGACGAGCATCAGACCCAGTGTGGAATTTCGTATCACGTCGCCCAGGATTATCTTCGGAGCGTGCCGGTGTACCAGACCGTTGCCGACGGTGAGGCGATTAAATGTGGTCGGTGTTTTCCCGAGGCAGGCGGCTACTGAGCACCGATACCGGTCACGCAGACGGCGAAACGATGCGATCCTGTACCAGTATCGAGATCAGTTTTCGTTCTGATGCCTTGAGGTGTTGTGAGAGCGTCGCCGAGCTGATGCCGAACTCGGCAGCGATCTCCTGGCCAGTCGTTCTGCTCGGCCGTTCGTAATACCCAGCCTCGTAGGCTGCGACCAGAACCTCCCGTTGGCGATCGGTGAGTTGGTCGTTGACCGTTTGTCGGAGTTCTTCGGTCGTGAATAGTGGTGTCGAATGGTCCTTCGATCGCTTTGCCACGAGAGTTGCCGCCTCGTGCTCGTCGAGAAAGGCTTGGATGATTTCAGAGGCGTCCTCGCTGGGTGGAATTTCTGCAACGAGGCGACCGGTGCCTACCTCCGCAGTGACGTCCCGCGGGATTGCACCCAACTCCGCGAGATGGCGGGCCGGACACCGGCCGGAAACGATGAATTCGAACAGGCCATGATCGTCGCTGCCGGACAGTAACGTCGGTTCGATCAGGTCATTTTCCTCGGCCATTTCCATGATACGAGCGGGATCCGCACCAGTAACCTGGAAAAATTCGGCATACTCACCGTCTCCCCGTGGCAACATCCGCTCCAGTTCTACCCGACAGTCCAAGGCCTCCGTAATCCCAACAAACGGATACGCTGGGTCGGAAAGTGCGAACCGCACTTCGGTAACGCCGGGGGTGGCCGAGTCGGGTTCGTCCATCGGCTATTATCAGGAATCGAACCAAAATAAAAATTATTGATAGTGATAGATCACTTCTAGAGATCTTCTGACAATTTGGATAAGGTAGCTATCGAACCTACTATCCGGAATTGGAAGTTGCTTTCGCCGCGGGTGTCGAATGTACCAACTGCGACCAAAAGATGGCCAACGATCGGTCCAAGCGGGACTCTTGAGTTGCCTGCCCGGCCCGGGATACTCAACTTCAGGGATTCGGTATGCCCTGATCTTCAAACCACCAAATTAGTTATATTGATTCGAATACGTGGCATCCGAGCGTGATCGAGGCTAAGAGCCGTCACTTTTCACATTTGTTGTGACTAGACTAGTTTTAAGAAGTGATTTGTTCGAACGGATATCCCTCTTCTTGCCAAAGGAGACCTCCAATCAGGATTAACACTGCCAGCAAACCCAAACCACTGTACTGTAGCGGTGCCAGAACCGGGAACTCGAATTCAGGCCCGATAAGGTGAAACGCAATACCGGGAACCGCAACGATTCCGGCAACTACGGCCCCCAATTCATCTTGGTAGACACGGTATGCGATCAACCCGAGGCCGAGGCCGTATCCAATAAATGGGAGTTCATAAAGCCAGTACACGACGGGGAATGCTCCATGCTCATAGGTATAGAGCCGGTAGTATTGATCCTCGTAGTCGATCACGTACAACCCCTGTCCGGCGGACGCCGCATCGGTATATGAGAAGGCCTCCGGCCAGTCATCACTCCCAAAGACGGTGTGTGATCCATCCGGTGAGGTAATCGCCGCACCAACCGCCTTCTGGGCTGATGACGTGAGCCCATCGAATGAGAGAACTGGCATATCCTCCTGAATTTCGGACGAATCAATTTGTGATGTCTCAAAGATGGCCTGTTCACCCCAATCCATCATTGTGAGTGGGGCGGCGATTAGAGAAAGAGCTACTATCCCTGCAAACAGGACGACATAGATGCGAATGTTCACTTCGTAAATAATTGAATATTGAAATGTAAGTGTCTTGTGCGGATACTCTTACTGCGGAGAATTGAGACAAAGTCGCTTCAGTGTCTGACTGAGCAATTGTGTAGAGTGATTCGGCATTCGCCATCGAGATCTCCCCAGCATAGGATTGGGTCCAATACCCCGGGTCAATGTCGGGGTCGAAGGTGTCTGTCAGCCGCGCGGTCTCCGCCGATCCTCCAAGTCCAAGACACCCGGTGAGCGCAACTTCCGAGAGGCCAATACCGGCTCGGAGGTACTCACGCCGTCGCACAGTATTACACCAGGCGGGTTTGTGTTAAATGGCCGTAACTACCAAGGAGCGATAGCTTGTATCCTACTTGTGTCTGACTGGAGGGCAGCCTCACGTCGGCGGGTGGTTCGAACCCTGGGGACAGCACTCGCCGCCGGTTCGCTCGCTGGGTGCTCGGCTTTGAGCCAATCTCCGACGCCAACAGAGGAGGAGGAACATGAAAACGGAGATCCTGCTTACCAGTATTATTGGCTCCGAAATGTCGAAAATTTCGAGGGTATCACAGACCTATCGGGACAAGACGATGTTGTGGTGAAAGTAGGCGTGGAAAACGGCTACAGAAGAGGTCACGTCGGATTTGGTCCGCCCGCGATCAGGGTCGATCCAGGGACCACGATTACGTGGGAATGGACCGGAGAAGGTGGCAAACATAGTGTCACAGAAGGTGAGTTAAACGAATCTTGGATGTCCGGCTCGGTGCCGGATGGCTCCACAGCCACCGGTTACGAACCGGTCGGATCACCTGAGTTTGAATCAGCCTTCACGGCAGAACCCGGATTTACCTTCAGTTGGACATTCGATATCGACCGCCGCGTACGGTACTATTGTTCCAATCACAAAGCAGTGATGCGAGGGTGGATCGAATCTACAGGGTGACCTGTGCCAGGGAGAGTCCAAACCATCCGCGTTGATGGAATCGATACGAACAAGGAGATTTGAGTTTGGACAACGTCCTGCAGGCCATTGAAGCTCCCAGTCGAAAAATAACCTGCCAAATAATCGTCCACGATGCGATGGATCCGCTGCGTACCATATTTAAGGACCGTCCCTAAAATTCGACATTAACAAGAGAGGGACGCCAGCCTGCGGAAACTACTTTACCTTGTTTCTGACTCGATCCTGAGTACTATGCTCCCCGGTAGCTCGGGATTGTCCATGACCTCACCCAACCACCCCAATATCTATTGCAATTCGAGTACAATACTCGTATATGCCGGTCGATTTCGAAACCCACGAATCGGGTGATCCTCGCATCGATCTATCAGAGGAGACGAATGCGAGGCGATTGCTGAAATTCCTTCTGAAGACACCTGGCGTGGGTTACACACCAGCGGAATTAGCGGAGGGAACCGGAGTTCCGCGGGGGAGTGTCGGTCCGACACTGAACCGTCTCGAAGCCGCGGGACTCGTGCGACACAAGGAACCGTACTGGGCGGCCGCCGAAGACGAGCGGATCGCCGCAGCGACTGCTGCGTTCATCGGGATCGAGGCAACGACCTCCACGTACGACGATGATTGGTATGCTAATACCGAGGAGTGGGATAAAGGATTGCCCGATCTGACCGAGAGTGAGCGGTAGCGTGGCGTATTCACAGGGAGCGATTGTCATCGCTGAAGATCCGTTCGGCAATTCGCCGAAGCGGCCGTACCTGATCCTCTCGAACGACAACCTTCCCTTCCACGGGCAAGAGTACGTAGCCGCAGTGATTACCACAAGTGCTCGAACCGAGGCCGTCGAACTTACGAAAAATCGAATCGAGAGGGGAAGGCTACCTCGAACGTCCTACGTGTCACCGTGGTCGGTTCTGACGCTCAAAGATTGGATGATCACGAAGCAGCCAGCAGAAGCAACCAAAGCGACTGTCGATCCGGTTCGCCAAGAGTTGGTTTCATACATTCAGACTTAATGAAGGCCAATCCGGAACGTCGGATCGAGGCAAGTTGGTACCACAATAAAGCGGACATATTGTCCGCGATGTACACAATGTGTTCACACTCGTCCGATGATGCGCCAGATGTTTGGTTAAATATTAGCTATACACACAATTATATTCTATTTTATCGTAATAAT
>CAZKGF010000111.1:0-6692 GCA_964552115.1 uncultured Halobacteriales archaeon | reverse complement strand
CTGCCGAGTGAGAGATTCGAACGGAAGGCCCTCCCCGTCGGCGGCCTCATTCGGACCGGGATCCGAACAGACCGCCTCGACAAAATCGACGGCAGCACTCGCCGATTCCGTACCGGCCTTGATCCGGTGGTGGCCAGCCATCGTCGTAGCCACACGCCGACGAATAGCGTCGAGTTCGAACCGTGCGTCTCGCCCAAACCAGATGAAGCGCGTGTCCTCACCCGTCCAGTACGATCCAGGATCTCGGTCGTCCGGGGCTGGGGCATCTGCCAGCACTTCATCCACATCCGTCGCCCGCTCACTTGCTTGCTCGAGTGCATCGCCCAACGCTGCTAACTCGACATCCTCGTCCTCGGCAGCGTGCCAACGAACTCCCCAGCCGTCAGGGGGTGTCGCGGGCACGATGTCGGCAATCCCTGGCTGGCGTCCACGGTCGCTGTCAGCACCCCGAACGAGTGATAGCAGCGTTCCTGGGATGGTAAGCGTTGTATCAAGCAACGGACGGTCCGTTTGCCACGGTGGACTGGGGTGGTCGACCTGGACACGAACTGTCTCTCCGACGGTGAGATCACCGGTCGAACGATCGTCGGGCAGGTAGCCGTCTGCGGGACCACAGTCCACAAGTACACCGCCACGCCGGGTTTCAGTGACCTCACCAGCGTATATCCCACCGTGGTTCAATTCTGCCGGCCACCCCAGACAATCCACCCCGACCGAACGGAGTGTACTATCCACCGTTTCGACGGCATCAGCGTTCCCGGAGAGGACGACACCCTGTCGATCACCCGTTGTTTCCACAGTCACATCAGGGGGTGTCGCCGGAAACTCGTCGTCGAACCGTTCGGCAATTGGCTCGGATGGGAGGACAACCGCGTCAAGGAGTGCAGTGAGAGCTGTAGCGTAGATTCCCCGAATTCTGACAGTCATCGCCGCGCGTTCCTCCCGATCGCGGCAAAGAAACCGACGGGAATGGGCATTGTTTCCAGCCATCGGATACGCCGCTGGGGCTGCTCAGCGAAGTGGGCTATCCCGACAGCGGGAGTGTGAAAGCGGCCCGAGGCGGTCATGTACCAGCCGGATTAAATGAACGCGTTGAGGAGGAGAACGAAGACGCCAGTGAGAGCCCCAGACGCCACAACCGTCTTTGGGTCGATTCGAATGGCGTTACTATCCTCCGCATCGAAGTACCGCACCAGTCCGGCACTGGACATCAGGCCGCTGCCGTCGCTTCCGCTCATAGTGGTACTGCTGTTGCGGTGAGGGTAAGTGTTTCGACAACAGAAAATGGGCCCGACGAGTGGGGTGAAAACCCTTATTCCGCGCCCGGTCCAACCGCCGACGAGCATGACGATCACCCTTCTGGACTTCTACGCCGACTGGTGTGGCCCGTGCAAAACCCAGGATCCCATCCTCGACGAACTCGCCGAAGAGTATCCCGACATCGAGTTTGAAAAGATCAATGTCGACGAAGACCAAGACACTGCCAACGAATACCAGGTTCGGTCGCTCCCCACACTCATCGTCGAAACCGACGAGGGTGTAGTCGAGCGGTTTATCGGTGTCACGCAGGCCGAAGATATCGAAGCAGCCTTCGAAAAAGCCGGCGCGTAGGCCGCTTCGACACTGATACGACACCTCAGTTTTGCCGTGGCGTGGTCACACGAACCGAAGCCCCAAGTCGTGTAATCCCTCGTTGTTTGCGGCGACGTTGATGAGCAGCGGTGTGAGAGATTCGACTTCCGGAGCGTTGGCGAGCCCGCCGGTATCGAGCGGGCGTAGCCCCTTGATCCCGGATGCTACATCGAGGACTGTCTGCTTGGCATCTGCGTCGTCACCAACGACTGGCGTGTCACAGTCGAGTTCGGCGTCCAGATTGGCTAACGTGCCGGCTGCAAGATTGTGAAAGGCACCGACGACCGGGACGTCCTCGGGGGCCGCCTCCGCTGCAAGGGCAGTTACGCTCCCGGCACCTGGTGGATTGTAGTGGACGCCAGCCTCGTCCCGTTTCATCCCAACGGCCGGGGAGACAAGGACCGACTCCGCAGTGAGAGAATCTGCGACTGCGGCGATAGTATCAGACAAATGATAGGCTGGCACTGAGCAGACGACGACATCCGCCCCGGCGGTGACGGCCTGATTGGTGTCGCCACGAATCGAAACCTCGACCCCTCGACTATCGAGTTCAGTTTCGTACTCAGCTGCCTTGGCTTCGGCTCGGTCCGCTTCCCGAGAGCCGATGCTAATGTCGTGACTGGTGTCGTATGCCAGACGGAGCGCGAGGCCCTCCCCGATATCACCGGTCCCGCCGAGTAATGCGATCTGCATGCTCCAGCATTGCCCAGCCGGTGAATAAGCGTTGTGCGAACGGATCGGTCAGGCTTCGAACAGATCAGGAAGTTCGTTCACAGAGTCGACAACGGCACTCGCACCGGCATCTTCGAAGAGCATTCGACCGCGCTCCCCCGAGAGTCCGCCACTGAGGACGCCGATTCCATAGTAGGTGCGCTCGTCCTCGACGCCTGCCCGAACGGCGGTCCGAATGTCGTCTTGGGTGTCTCCGGCGTACGCAATGGTGTCTGCTTCCAGACGCTCGGCCAAGGTAATGAGGCCAGCCGGGTTCGGTTTGCCTCCAGTCCAATCGTCCATCGTCATCCTGTGTTCTTGTGGGATGTCCAGCCCTGCGCGTTCGAGGGCGATTGCAGCTTCCCTAGCCGGCCGACCCGTGAGAATTCCGACGGCGAACTGCCCCGTGAGCGTGGTGACGGTTTCCGGGCTAACGAGTACTGGCTCGTCCTCGATGTACCCGTCGACCTCCAAATCTGCCGTGTCACCCTCGAAGGCGGCGTAGCGCTCGGCACCGAGGTACAACTGTTGAAATACAGCGCGAAGACGGTCGCGGTCCCAAGCGGCGAGGACTCGCTCTCTGTGCGCCGGCGTGAGTTCCTCACCCACGACCGACTGAGCCGCTCCAAGGCCGCCGCCCATATCGGCGATCGTCGTGGTGAATTGCTGCAGGGTGAGACCGAGCCCTTCCCGTCGGGCGAGCACGAACAACGCAGCGGCATCGGTGACCTCCCAGTCGTTGTTGAACCCGCCGGCTTCTTTGAAGGCTTGGACACCCGCCTTGGGGATCGTGTCCCCATACACAGTCTCCACACTGTCGACGATCGCACGTCGGTACGAATCCGCGACATCGACCAGAACGCCGTCGACGTCCAACACGACCCCGTCGACTTTCATGCTGGTCGGTATCTGGGTCTCGGGGGTCAAGCCCGTTCCGGATCAGCCGTGAACAGTGTGTCACCGGGAATCGTCGTCGGCGTCGCCGGCACCGACACTGAATCCCCGCCGAGCGTCGTGAACAAGAACGTCGCGCCGACTCGTTGTGCTAACTTCCACGTTGGACGGTGAAGTTCGGGGGGCAGGTTCAGCCCGTATACAGCGTCCGCGTGACGATAGAGCGATACCGTGGGCGTGGTGACGTCATCGCGGCGAAAGACCACCCCTGGCGGGACTGCACACTCGACGATATCCGTTGCCGTGACGTCCACGCCGGCTGCCACGAGGGCCTCCGCGACTGCCACCTGTCTTCCAACGCCGATCTCGACGACCGGATCGTACGCCCGCAGGCGTTCGACGATGGCGTCGCGTGTCTTGCGTCGCACGGGGGTTTTTATGCGGTTGTATCGCATATGGGTTTGCATGCACGTGGACATCGTGCCGGTCGGCGATGTCGACGCCGTCGTCAAGCGGGAAGCCTCCGGAAGTGTACGGGCAGTTTACGACTGTGATGTGACCGTCCACGACACCCAAGCGGTCCCCGCCGGATCGTACGTCGCCGGGCGCGAGCAGTACCGTGCCGAGGAGTTTATCGATCTCGCAAAACGCGTCGGCGCCGGCGAAAAGAACATCGCCATCACCCCGAAAGACCTGTTCTACCACCAACGCAATTACGTGTTCGGCTTAGCATATCTGGGCGGCAGCGGCAGCGTCATTTCGACGTACCGACTGCGGACGTCGTCGGACGGAGGGTTTTCTCACCAGTCCGCCAGCGACATTTACGCCGACCGGATCCGCAAAGAAGTCGTCCACGAAATCGGACACACGCTAGGACTCGAACACTGCGAGAACAACCGGTGTGTGATGAACTTCTCGCCGACCGTCCGACAGGTCGACCGAAAAGAGGAGACGTTGTGTGGCTCGTGCAATCGAAACGTTCGATAAAAACGGAGGAACGCGGCACTGATTTCTATCCCGGGTTTCCGGCGTCAACTGGGGAGGAGACAGTCACCCGTCGAGACCGTGACGTTCGAGCAGATCGGGAACGCTCTCGGGGCGCAATTCGAATCCGTATTTATCATGGATAGCGGCCAGTTCCGTTCGTCGCTCGGCCTCGTCTGCAGAACGCTCGAAGAGTTGTGCAGATTCCTGGAAATACCAGGCGAAATCTCCGGGGGCAATGAACTCCAAAAAGCGGAGTGGGTCGGTTCCCGGATTCCAAAACGTGTGCCACAACCCCCGCTCTTTGACGGCTATGTCACCCTCGCCGACGGTCCAGGCCGTCTCACCCTCTTGGATACCCATTTGGCCCTCCAGAACGAGTGAGAGTTCGTCCTCACGACAGTGACGATGTAACGGTGCTGCGAGCCGGTTCGGGCCGAGAATGTGTTCGACGACGGCTACTCCACTCGGGGTTTCCTCTGGGGCCACTCTGAGTATCGCCCGCAGGTTTTGATTCACCCCAACGCTGACATCGTACTTGTCGTCAGTCATGATCCGCCATCGCCTCTGGAGTACATAGCAAGTTCACCCGGGCCAGGGGGACCTAAGCGTGGGGGCTCGAACTTCCAACCGCCCTAGGGAGCGTAATAATACTCGCCGGCTCGTTTTTGCTCACGATCGAGCTGGCTCCCCGGCTTATTGATTCGAGGACGCCCCGTTCGTTCGTCTCTGCGGAACGTGATTTCGAGATTGCCGAGGAACTGGTTCATCCCCTCGCGCATCCCCACAGGGGAACCGGCCTGACCGTGCTGTGCTGGTTCGCCTTCGAAGACGAGCAGTCGGTCCGAGAGCAGATCGATCATGTAGATGTCGTGATCGATCACCAATGCGGTTGCATCGTGATTTTCAGCGTATCGCCGGATCGCCGATGTCGCCATGACGCGTTGTTCTACGTCGAGATGGGCCGACGGTTCGTCGAGCACGTACAAGTCCGCGTCCTCGGAAAGGCACGCAGCGATGGCGACCCGTTGGCGTTCACCCCCGGAGAGATCGGTCAGCGTCTGTTCCATGATTGACTCGAGTTGGAGCGGGTCGGCGATCTCCGTCTGCCAGTAGGATGTGCCGAAGTCGTCGGTGATCGACGAAAGGAACGCATCGACGCGTATCGGGTCGTCGATCTCCAAATACTGTGGCTTGTAACTGATTTCCATTCGGGCGTTCAGCTCGCCCTCATCCGGTTCGATGCGCCCCGCCAGCATGTCCGCAAAGGTGGACTTCCCGATGCCGTTCGGACCGACGACTCCGAGTACCTCGTTTTCCCTGATCGCACCCCCCTCGACTGACAGTTCGAACTCGCCCGCTCCGTATGATTTCTCGAGGCCTGGATACTCGACCACGACATCTCCGACCGTCTCCTGACGTGGGGCGTGCTCTTCGAACTCGATTGCAGTCTGGCGAATTCGCATGTTTTCGTTCTCCAGAAAGCCCGAGAGGTATTCGTTGATCCCGTTGCGGACCGACTTCGGGGCACTCACGATACCGAACGCGCCGGGCGTCCCGTACGCGATGTGGATGGTATCCGCAAGGAGATCCAGGATCGCCAGATCGTGCTCGACGACCAGCATCGACCGGTCATCCCGATCAGCGAGATCCCGGATCAGCCTGGCGGCAGCCATGCGTTGGCCAATGTCGAGATATGGCGTGATCTCGTCCAGGAAATAAAAGTCGGCATCCCGGGCAAGCGTCGCGGCGAGGGCAACCCGCTGTAATTCACCACCCGAAAGCGTATCGATGGGTTGGTCAACGATCGGGTCGATGTGCAATCGGTCTGTGAGCTCGTCGAGAGCATCCCGCTCGTCCGTCTGTTCCAGTAACTCCCGGGTTACGCCGTCGAACTGATCGGGAATTTGATCAACGTACTGTGGTTTCCTGGCAACGGTAACGTCGCCACCAGTGAGATCTTCGAGGTATTGCTGGAGGGCCGTTCCGCGGTACGCTTCGAGGACTTCCGGCCACGTGGGTGTTGTTGTCGACCCCACTCGGCCAAGGTTGGGCGTGATCTCGTCCGCGAGGATGTGAACGGCAGTGGTTTTCCCGATCCCATTCGGTCCCAGAAGCCCTGTGACTTGTCCTTCTTGCGGAGCTGGAAGACCGTACAGCGCGAACGCGTTTTCTCCGTATCGATGGACAGGGTCCTGGTCGAGCTCTTGGGGGAGGTTGATGATCTCGATTGCGTCAAACGGACACTTCTCGACACAGATACCACAGGATTCGCCGAGACAGATTTCCTCCGAAATGCTGATCTGATCCGGCCCTCCCTCGTACTCGTCGGGGTCATCGAACCGTTCCTCTCTCGTCACGATGCACTCTTTGCCGGTCCTGTTTGGAGGACAGAAATTCGCACACTCGTAGTTACACCGGTCGGGCTGACACCTGTCGAGGTCGACGACTGCGATGGAATCCTCAGCCAT
>CAZKGF010000110.1:5251-6724 GCA_964552115.1 uncultured Halobacteriales archaeon | reverse complement strand
TCGATGAATCCGTAACCGCCTGTGTCGTTGAAGAAATCAACCGTACCTGTCGCCATTGCGAGTGAGGGAAAGACGTGTCCCAGCATAAGGGTTCCGAGATTGGCGTCTCGTGAAGACACATTCATGCCAATCGAGGTGTAGAAAGCGGACGTAACCGCATGGCACCGCCGTTTTACGCCGTCCTCGGGGTTGACACAGATGCCGACGTCGGGGCCATTCGGGACGCCTACCGCTCGCGCATCAAAGACACTCACCCGGACGTGAGTGATGACCCCGACGCGCCCCGGAGATTCAAACGACTGACCGCGGCCCGCAACGTATTGGTCGACGATACTGAGCGGGCACGGTACGACCGGCTCGGGCACGATGAATACGTCGACCGCCACCTCACGAGTACCGTGTGGGCCGAGTCCTCAGGTACGAAAGATTCGGAGACTACCCGAGACAGCAAGACGGGCACGGACACATCGAGTACATCGGACGATCCTGAGACGGCGCAAACGGAGTCAGGAACCACCCGTGGCCCACAGGATCGGAACCGACGACGGCACGTCCGACAATCCACTGTCGGGACAGCGGCGACCGGCGAAGCCACGTGGGCACAGGCCACACGACAGGGTCGCTCGGGTACCGACGAGGGACTCGGCCCAGTCGGTGGAAGGGCTCGACGGTTCGAGACTCTCAGGTCGATCGCTCCCTGGCTCACCATCCATGTGATCTTGTTGCTTAGTACGGCCGTGGGTACCTCGTTTACTGTCGTCCAACTCGATAGGACAGCCGCAGTCGGCGTGCCGGGCTATCTCGCAGGAATCGTGCTCTTTGGATTAGTGCTCATGCTGTCCATCCTTCATCTGGTTACGCTGACGTACTCCTGACTGAGGGTCATGGCAAACCGTTTGTGGACCGGGTCACTAGTCAGACTATGGACGTACGGCAGGTCGAGGACCTCCGACCGGAGGAACGTGCAGCGATCTTCGATCGCGATGCAGGGATCGCGTCAATCCGCGATGAGGTCGCAGAGATCGTTTCCCGTGTTCGCGAGGAGGGTGACGTGGCGGTGCGTGAATTCTCTAGCGAATTCGATGGCGTCGACGTTGGCAACATCGACATTACTGATCAGGTAGGGCGGGCGGTCGAAGAAGTCGACCCTGCCGTCCGTGAGGCAATTGAGCACGCAGCCACGAACATTCGAGAATTTCACCGTGCACAGTTGCCGGAAGATTGGCGTCAACGTTTCGACGGCCGTGAATTGGGCCGTCGGTTTCGTCCGGTCGACAGCGTCGGTGTCTATGCGCCCGGAGGGACCGCTGCCTATCCGTCGAGCGCGCTGATGGGGGTCATTCCAGCCGTCGTAGCTGGCGTCGAACACGTCGCGGTGGCGACGCCACCCGCAACGGATTTGAATCCGGCGACGCTGGCGGCGATCGACATCGCTGGTGCCGACACTGTCTACCAAGTGGGTGGTGCGCAGGC
>CAZKGF010000110.1:0-5151 GCA_964552115.1 uncultured Halobacteriales archaeon | reverse complement strand
CGGCGATCGACATCGCTGGTGCCGACACTGTCTACCAAGTGGGTGGTGCGCAGGCAATCGCCGCCCTCGCGTACGGTACTGAGTCAATTCGAGCAGTGCGACAGATCGTTGGTCCCGGCAACAGATGGGTCACAGGGGCCAAAGCCGAGGTCCAGGGTGACGTGGCCATTGACTTCCTCGCCGGGCCGAGCGAGGTTCTCGTGCTTGCCGATGAGGATGCCGATCCAGCACTCGTCGCTGCAGATCTCGTCGCCCAAGCCGAACACGATTCACGGGCAGCCGTCGCTGCGGTCACTGACGACCGGACACAGGCAACCGCCATCCGAGAAGCAATCGAGAGGCAGATCCCCGATCGCGATCGAGCGGACATCATTCACGCCGCTTTTGAGAATCCCGCAAGCGGCGTGTTCCTCGCTCGCTCGACCAGTGAGGCGATCCTGTTCGCCGAGGAGTACGCACCAGAGCACCTTTCGATTCAGGCCCGCGATGACGAGGCAGTACTGGAGCGGATCGACAACGTCGGTGCAGCGTTTCTCGGGGCCCACAGTCCAATCGCAGCCGGCGACTACGCTGCCGGCCCCAATCACGTGTTGCCCACGGGAGGAGGCGCCAGACTCGTCGGCGGTCTTTCGGTCGACACCTTCCTTCGTTCGTCGACGGTCCAGCGCTTGTCGCCCGAAGGACTCGACGAACTCCGGGATACGATTACGACCCTTGCTACTGCCGAAGGCCTGGAAGCACACGCCGAGAGCGTGGAGTTGCGATTCGACCGAGAGGGTTCCGATCGGTGACTGTAAAAACACCCCATCGAGTGAACCGAATGAACTATCCGGGTGAGTTCGAAATATTCGCTCAATATGTCCAAATCCACTGCGACGCGACGGGAGATGATCACGGCGTGTGGGGCCCTCGCGAGTGTTGGCGTCCTGGGCGCATTGAGTGGCTGTGCCGGCGGGGATGGTGGTGACGGCGGTGATGGCAGTGATGGCGGCGACGGCAGCGACGGTGGCGACGGCGGAACGGATTCACCCCTATCTCCGGGCTTGGACGCCGTGCCGGCGGGCGTCACTGCGATTGGGGACGTGGATGTCCAGGCTTTCTTGAACGACGAGGACCTCGTCAGGATACTCGAAGCCGGGGCAGAGAGCGGTACGGGTGCAAGTGGTGATCTCGACGCACAACTGGACCAAATAGAGAGTGACCAAGGAGTCGACCTTCGGCAGGTCAGCCGTCTGATGTTTTTCGGCGACTCCGTGGATTCATTTTCCGAATCGGGTATGGACGTCGGTTCAGAAGCCTACGGTGGCGGTGTTATCTGGTCAGACCTCTCGCGGGACACCGTCGTGACGGCTCTCGAGGATAACGCCGAGGGAACGGTATCCGAGTCCGACTACGAGGGAACAACGATATACGTTCCCGAAGAGGGCCAGGCCACCGCCTACCTCGGTGGCGGAACGATAGCAGTCGGAACGGAGCAGGCAGTCAGGGATGTCATAGACTTGGCGGCCGGTAACGTCGATCCGGTTAGTGGTGAGGTTCGGTCAGTCTTCCAAGATACCCAAACCGCACCGGCTCGATTCGCGGTCGAGGTGCCAGACATGGGCCAAGACGGGCAGGGATCCAGTGGCAATGGGATGCAGGTTGCCGGTGGGTTGCTAACCCAGGTAACGTGGGTGTCTGGTGCGATTCTGTACGACGCCGGGTCCGGGAACAAGGGCTTTGCCATGAACGTCCGTTTCGAGAGCACGGAAGCAGCGACTCAAACCAAGCAGTTCGCCGATCAGTTCATTCAACAATACCGAATGCAATTGGAATCAGAGTCGGGCGAATCTGCCGAGCAACTGGCGACAGCATTGGATAATCTGGCGACCGCCCAAAGCGAGCAGACAGTTACTGTCACCTACGAAGATAGTGTGGACAACATCGTCGGTTCGATTCAAACCGGGGCCGGCGCGACCATGGGCGGAATGTCTGGGTAAGGACGGATAGCTCGCCCGGCTCTCATGTCCGAGTTCGTCCTGTCACGGCGGGGCTTGCTCCGCAATACCGGGTTGGCCCTCGCTCTCGGAGCCAGCACGTCCCTCGCCGGCTGCCAGGGTTGGTTTGGTGGATCCAATTCCCACGGAGATGTCACGGCACTCGATCACGCTCCGGTTTCGAGCCGAATGGTCCTCGATGCCGACATCGGGGCTATCCTCGCGGATAGCGATCTGCGGGAGGCGATCGACGAGTCCCTTTCCGTCGCTGGCGCCGTCTCTGATCGGGCGCCCACAACTACCGGCGCACTTGACGCAGCAGCGGACCGCTTCGGTCTGGATCCCCGGACGGTATCACGACTCGTCGCCTTCGCTGGCCGAGAAATCGAACCCGAACAAGCCAACACGGGGTTCGATCCGCTGGCTGGGGCGTACTGGGGTACGATCGTCTGGGCGGATTGGCCGACTGAAGATCTCCGTGCCAGTCTCCAAACCGCCCAAGAGCCCGTGACCGAACGGCGCCGGGCAGGCCAGACAGTCTTCGAAGCCCCGAGCGGTGCAATTGCGACACTCGGCGACGGTCGCATCCTCGTGGGTTCCGTTCGCGCCGTCGAGATGGTCCTCGACACAGACACCGACGGACCAGGATCCATTCACCACCTCGAAACAGCACTCGGCACAGCCAGGCCAGGGATGGCACGATTCGGGTTTGCCCCACGGAGTGACCGAGGCGCCAGTGGTGGATTTGGGGATCCAGTCGCACTCTTAGCCGGGAAGATCAACTACGTCTCCGGGGCAGTCTATCGGGACGGCACCCGACGAGGAATTCAATGTCGCTTCGAAACCGGAAGTGGCCCGGACGCGGAGGACGTGCACGAATCAATCGATAGCTTCCTGGCGCTGAGCAAGACCGGCCACGTCCATCCAGTCCTCGCCCCAGTTCTTCAGCCGTTCGAGACGACTCGGACCGGGACAGCCGTACGTATGCAGTACGAAGCACCCGTAGGACGATTCGCGACCTGGCTCGTCGGAGTCGGTGTGGCGATTCGGACTGCGTAGCCCTCTTCGTTCGATCGGACGGCTCGTGTGGCGTCAGGGTTAACCCTGGGGCTCTCGTTGGACCGTCTATGAGCACCGGCACGGACGATCCCGAATCAGGCGCCACCACAATCGAGGTGACGGAATCGGCCGCCGCGGAGGCGCTTAATCTTCTCCGTGACGAGGGTCTCGATACCTCGATGGCGGGGCTGCGCCTTTACGTACAGCAGGGAGGCTGTGCTGGGTTGTCCTACGGGATGCGGTTCGAACACGAACCCGAAGCCGAGGATACTGTGTTCGAACACCACGGACTCCGTGTATTCGTCGATCAGTCCAGTATGAACTACGTCGAAGGGTCGGTATTGGATTTCGAAGGCGGTCTCCAAGGTGCCGGATTCCACGTCCAGAACCCGAACGTGGTTAGCGAGTGTGGGTGTGGAGAAAGTTTCCGGACTTGATTACTCCTCGAGTTCGAATGCGATTTCGACTTCTGCTTGATACTCGCGTCCCTCGACACTGGCTATTTCGACGCCCATTTCTTGGACCTCGACCCAATAGACGTTCGCAAGGGTTGCCTCTGCCCGGTCGATCGCTTCGTCGACAGCTGCCTCGAAACTTTCTGAACTGGTCCCGATTAATTCGATTTTCTTGAAAACCATGGGTTAGTCCTCCGTCCGCCTGGTGTCCCGCGTGGGTGACGTAAAGATCCTCCGCCAAAATCGCGTGCTACCCTTGGTGACGTCGTTTCAGAGGGGTAGACTATCCCACCAGTAGGTATGCACACAGGTAGGCTAGTCCCGCGACAGTCAGTGTCGCGAGGCCGGTTGCGGGTCCCGAGAGCGGTTTGATACTCCGGTCTCTGAATGCGACAAGTCCTGTCCCGACTGCCAGCAAGAGAACTGTGAGGACAAAGACAGTGGGTTGTTCGAGGGAAGGCGCTGGAAACAACAGAATAGCACCAGCATATCCGGCGCCAAGCCCAGCCACAGGACGGACCGAGGGAGGATTCCAATCTCGAAGTGATCCCAAGGCGATGACAGCGAGCCAGAGGACTCCAATTTCGAGGAAAAACGGGACGAGTAACGAAAGTGTCGGGTCGTGAACGAGAACGAGGCGGTCGCCGAGTAAGGTGAAGTCCGTCGGGTAGAAAAACGCCGGAGGAGCCCCCGTAAAGACGTCACCAAATGGGTGAGAGAGCAGACCAAGTACGGCGGCCCCGACGATTTCCCATAGGCCCAGTTCGGCCCGCTGAGCAACAACGGCGACGAGAAGAACCATCGCTGCGAACAGCGTCGTAATCATCGCCGAAAGCGGCCCGGAAACAACCGTGGCCATTCCGATCAATCCCAAACACACGGCCCCGCCAGCGCCCCGGCATAGGTGCCGGGTACCGTCCCAATGGTGCTTGGACCCGGCAACAAAGAGCCCGACGGCCAGACTGGCCGTGAGGCCGACCGGCAACGAGTGCGTTACCGTTCGGTGTGAAAGTTCTGCGGCAGCCCAAAAGCCGTTGGATGCCGAGACCAAGCCGTCGAGGTGACCACCCAAACCGGTCAGTGCATATACCATGTCGACGTCTGGAATGGTCGCAAAAGCGCCGGCCACGATTGCAATTTTGAGCGCCCGATCTGGAGAAAAACCGCGAATTCGACAAATACCGACCGCGATTGCGAACGCGAGCGCGCCGTGACCGATAAACATGCGGTAACGACCCTACTAGGCCACAGAAGGTAAGTCTCTCGTCAAGTCCCGGATAGCGGCCTGCACCGTCAGTAGCAGGTCACGAGAATTCTGTACGGATGGCCGGACCCTGAGACCGATAGATGCCCAGCCCTAATCGGCTTCGCCCTCGCTGGCGCATGCAAACTGTTCGTCCCAACGACCAGTTTCGCGGGCCGTGGAGTTGGTAATTGGATCCGCTAACCGCTCCATCTGGACGGCTCCTGGCTCGCCGTCATCTATCTGTCGCGGTTGGAGTGGACTCGGTCCGGGCCATCTCAGGATTCTATGGATCCAAAGGCCAACGACCGGTCGAAATAGATTACTCGTGAGCGGCGTCCCACTCCTCCGCCCGGTGAAGGTTGCTACAGACGTTACACCGGATACGGCCCATCGGGTCGACGGCATTGTCGACTGA